>MENC01000253.1 GCA_001768155.1 Bacteroidetes bacterium GWA2_30_7 | reverse complement strand
CAAAAAAGAATTAGCCATTTTATTTGGTCAAAACCTTTGGTGAAATATGTTTATAAACTTCTGTCGTTTTGCTGCTTTCGTGTTCAGGCAGGCTCTGAATATACCTTAAATCAGTGCTGGATCTAACCACCAACAATTTAACCATTTATCAATTTAACAATCTAACCATTTACCATTTCCCCAATAACCTCAACCCCAATTTTTATTCTTTCCTCAACTTCGTGTTTCCCCAAAATACAGATAATTTCAGCAATATCAGGGCCCAAACTTCCTCCAACAATTACTAATCGTAAACAATTCATTACCTGTCCCATATTAAGCTGGTTTTCTTCCATAAAAGCATGGAGTTCATGTTTAATTGATTCAGGATTAAAATCTTTAATTTCATTAATTACTTTCGTAACTTTTTCGAGTGTTGGAGGAATATTATTATCCCATCTTTTTTTAACAACTTTATCGTCATACGAATCTGGTTTCTGGAAAAAGAAATACGAATGTTGCCACAAATCTTTTACAAAAACAGCTCTGTCTTTTACAAGGTTACAAATTGCAACAACTTTTTCAACCGGAGCATTAATATTTTTTTCTTTCAGTAACGGACTGTATAATTTTGCCAGTTCTTCCCCCGACTTTATTTTCAAATATTGATGATTGAACCATTTTGCTTTTTCGGGGTCGAATTTTGAACCCGATTTGCCAACACGTTCCAATGTAAAAATTTCGATTAATTCATCCATCGAAAATATTTCCTGTTCTGTTCCTGCATTCCAACCTAAAAGTGCGAGCATATTTACAAACGATTCTGCAAAATATCCCGATTCTTTATATCCTGATGATATTTCACCTTCGGGCGATTTCCATTCTAATGGAAATACCGGAAATCCAAGTCTGTCGCCATCACGCTTGCTTAATTTTCCTTTTCCGTCGGGTTTCAATAATAATGGAAGATGTGCAAACTGAGGCATAACATTATCCCATTCAAAAGCACGGTAAAGCATAACATGAAGTGGAAGTGATGGCAGCCATTCTTCGCCTCTAATTACATGAGAAATCTTCATCAAATAATCGTCAACTACGTTAGCCAGATGGTAAGTTGGCATTCCGTCAGATTTGAATAAAACTTTATCGTCGAGAGTATTTGAATTTACAACCACTTCGCCCCGAATTAAATCAATGGCTTTAATAATTTCGTTTTCAGGAAATTTGAATCGAATTACATATTGAGAGTTTTGTGAAAGAAGATTTTGAGTTTCGACTGAACCTAATGTTATAGAATTTCTCATCAATTTTCTCGAATGTACATCATATTGCCAGTTATGATTTCCTTCCGATTCGCTTTTTTTTCGAATAATATCAAGCTCTTCGGGAGTATCGAATGCGTAATAAGCCCAGCCATTTTCGATTAACTGAGCAGCATATTGCTTATATATACTTTTTCTATCCGATTGTCTGTAAGGACCGTAATTTCCACCACAATCGACACCTTCGTCGAAAAACAAATTACACCATTTTAACGATTTTATTATATATTCTTCTGCACCATGCACATAACGTGTTTGGTCGGTATCTTCTATTCTTAAAATAAAATCGCCACCATGTTTTTTTGCAAAAAGATAATTGAATAATGCTGTTCTAACACCTCCCATGTGTAAAGGTCCGGTTGGGCTAGGTGCAAATCGTACTCTTACTCTACGTGATTCCATAATTTATGATTTAAGATGTAATATTTAATATTTAAAAGGTAATATTCTAAATTCTAACTTCTATCTTCTTTACCACATAGAATCATAGACACATAGATTTCACATAGTTATATATCTATTAATATCTATTTTATATCTTTTCTATCTTCTAATTTCTAACATCTAACATCTAACATCTAACTTCTATCTTCTAACTGTTTCATATTAGAAATAAAATGACAATGGCTCTTAGCAATTTCTTCAAGTGGTTGGTTTGCAAATTTATCTGCAAGCTGAATTGATTTTAGTTCATTCAAATTACCTTTGCTGAACGATTCATTTGAAATTGGAATTTTCAGGTCATAAAATATTTGTTTGTAATCGAAAATTCTAATTCTGTTTTGAGGTTGAATTGAGTTGTCAATCCATTTCCACTGCTTGTCAGAAAACCGTAGAAAATTATAAATGTTTATCGACTTATCTAAATGTGCAAAATGATCTGACATATCAATAAAATGCGACATTACGCCATTTTGCTTTTTTACAACTCTTCTAAACTCTTTCAGAATCGGAATTAAGATGTTTGGATAAATGTGTTCAAAAGTATTATTTGAATTTACTAAATCAATTGAATTATCTGGCAATGAAAGATTTCTTGCATCTTCAATGAGATATTTTAAGTTCAACATTTGAAGCACTTCATCTAAAGAATATTTATCGTAGTTGTTATGAAGATTTTTTAAAATATCGAACCTGCTTTGTTGAAAGTCGAAATAATTTTTTAGTTGACCAGAATTATAAACCTCCAAAAATTTTTGTATTGTAGTTCCTAATCTTTCTTTTGATGTGAGAAACGAAATGTCAACAGAATAAATTTTGTCGGTACCTGCTAAAAAGAAACTAACAGGAACAATCGGATACCAGCCTGTTCCTATTTCCAAGCTACATTCAGGGACTTTTTTGTCTGAATACTTCTGAAAACTTTTTATATGGTCTCTCGCATGCCCAAGTCTATCGTAGAAATATTCGTCAGAAAGAGTTACACCTTTAGTTACATACTTTTGAAAAATATAATTGATTTTATGACTTAACGGTAAATAAGATATGAACTTCTGAACTATTGCTTTTTGTACCCATTTTTTCATGTCTGTTTTTGTCTATTGGATGTGTCAGGCTCGTTCACCAAGCGTTATCAATAAATAGTAATATTTTGTAATAAATCTTCATAAAACCAGCCAAAAACAGATGTTATCATTAAATTTTTATGAATTTTTTTTACAAACCTACATGAATTTTTTTAATTCTCAATGCCAAATGAAAATTGGGTGTACGACAAATTGGATATATATTTATTTTTCCCACGACTTGTCCCGATTTTTCATCGGGAGATTACGCAAATTTTCGCTGCCTTTGTCAGGTGTTTTCACCTGACAATGTTTTTCATCTGATAAATACGGTTTCAGTCAGGTGAAAACACCTGACTGAGGCTGAGGTAATCGGCAATATTAGCTGTAAATTTACCTTTAATGGACAAAATGCGTACACCCTGAAAATTCATGGTTCCCTCTGGCAATTAAAAAACTGATTTCAGGCAGTTTTTATTCATAATTAGTGTCCATCCATAAAGTCGTGAAATGCAAAATCCAATAGAACACAGATGACACTGATTAAACTGATTTACACGGATTTGTTAATTATTCTTATCTGTGAATATCCGTAAAATCCGTTTTATCCGTGTTCTATTGTGAGTTTATGGATGCACACAAATTAAACGACATTGAATTATAAATTTCAAAATGATTAGGTAATTTATAGTTTTAATTTATTTTTGTAACCAAATTTAAAAAAGATTATGGCAACTACTACAGATTTTAAAAATGGATTCTGTATGGAATTCAACAACGATATTTATAAAATTGTTCAATTTCAGCATGTTAAGCCAGGCAAAGGACCTGCTTTTGTTAGAACAAAATTAAAAAGTCTTACTAATGGTAAAGTTATTGAAAACACTTTTACTTCGGGTGTAAAAATTAATGAAGCAAACGTCGAACGCAGACCTCATCAATATCTTTATAAAGAAGAAAATGGATTTGTTTTTATGCACACTCAAACTTACGAACAACTTACAATTGCAGAGAGTATGATTGATTATCCTCAATTAATGAAAGAAGGAATTGAAGTTGAAATAGTATTTGATGCAAACACCGAAACTCCTTTAACTTGCGATTTACCCGACTTTATTGTTCTTGAAGTAACTTATTCTGAACCAGGATTAAGAGGCGACACATCTTCTTCTACAGCATTAAAAAAAGCTACACTCGAAACCGGAGCAATAATTAATGTGCCTTTATTTGTAAATGTTGGCGATAAAATTAAAGTCGATACTAGAGATTTATCTTATAACGAAAGAGTTAAATAGTTTGAAGATTGTTTGAGGTTTGAAGTTTGAGGTTCATTGTTAAATGGTTAAATAGAAAAATCCTGTAAATCCTGTCAAAATCTAAATCGTAAATCCTAAATCCTGAATCCTAAATTAATAATTTTGTTTTAATAAAATATATTCCTAACTTGTTAATTAATTCTCAATCCATAAAATAATGTCAAGAGCATCACTTAAACGGCTCAAAATAAGTAACTTTAAGCTTAATATCTTACTTGATATTACTGAGGCAATTAATGAGAATTTATCTACTCACAACCTATTATTAAAATTTGAAAATATACTCACAACAGAGCTTAACATTGGTAAAATTGTAGTATATATAAAAAATAAAAAGTGGGAATGCATTCACTGTGCCGGAATTGACCAAGATTTAATGACCTGCCTGAATGTAGAACGAGATTTAGCATGTTTTACAGATATTGCTAATATTACAAATATATCCGACAATACATTACCGCAATTTAAACCTTTTGATGTAATAATTCCTGTGTCGCATAAAGATACACCATTAGCATATGTACTTATTGGTGATATAGATGAAGAAGGCGAAGGAGTTAGCCCAACTATAAAGCATTTACACTTTATTCAAACTCTTACAAATATAATAATTGTTGCAATTGAAAATAAGCGTTTGTATAGAGAAACGATTCAACAAGAAGCATTGAAAAAGGAGCTTGAATTAGCTTCTAAAATGCAGGCTATGCTAATACCTGATAAAGCGTCACTTCCAAAAAATGATAAACTATTTGTTGACTCATTTTATCTTCCACATTTTGATGTAGGTGGCGACTATTACGACGTGGTTGAATTAAGCGAAAACGAAATTGGATTTTGTATTGCAGATGTTTCCGGAAAAGGTATTTCGGCAGCCTTGTTAATGTCGAATTTTCAAGCTAATTTAAGAGCTCTTTTTACTCCAGATGTATCATTAACCGAATTAATTAGAAAGCTTAATCAAATTGTATTAAAAAATACTAAAGGCGAAAAATTTATTACTCTCTTTATTGCAAAATATTGTTATAAAACTAAAGAGTTAGTTTACATTAATGCCGGACATAATCCTCCAATAATGTATAATGCAAAAACAGCAACAATTAATTTTTTGAAAAATGGTTGTGTAGGACTTGGAATGGTTGATGAAATTCATGAAATTAATAAAGGATACATCAAAATTCCTAACACCTCTAAACTAATATGTTATACCGATGGGCTTGTTGAAGTTGAAAATAAAAATAACGTTGAATTTGGAACAGAATATATCGAATCGTGTATTAGCAAGAATGATTCTATAGATAAAATAATAA
>MENC01000252.1:4923-5420 GCA_001768155.1 Bacteroidetes bacterium GWA2_30_7 | reverse complement strand
TAATTGACCTAAAAAAAGAAGAAGCTGGTTACGAAGATGTTGGACAAATGAATATGTATCTTGGGTATTTCGAAAACGAAGAAAATACACAAGGTGATAACCCTCCGATTGGAATAGTGCTTGTTCGTGAAAAAGATGAATTACTAATTAAATATGCTATGCATGGAATATCTTCGCAGTTATTTATTTCAAAATACCAGCTTTATTTACCAAACGAACAAGAATTAAGAAATGAAATTAATAAGTTATTTTTAGAAGAATAATTAAATAAATAAATGATTAACAGCGTGAACGACAAACTACAAACATTAAACGTCAAACAAAAAACAAAATAATATGGCTATTCATCACGAATTTGAATACATAAAACCAAAAACAATAAACGAAGTTGTTGATATTCTGGCAAAATACGGAAGTAAAGCCTCAATATTAGCCGGAGGAACAGACCTCGTGGTAAAACTTAAAGAAACTCCTTTTAATCCTGAAATATTGGTTGA
>MENC01000252.1:0-4878 GCA_001768155.1 Bacteroidetes bacterium GWA2_30_7 | reverse complement strand
TGCATCAATTGGCACAAGAAACAGGGCAACTTTAATCGGAAATATTTGTTCTGCAGTTCCTTCTTTAGATTCCGGTCCTGCTTTATTGGTTTATGAAGCTGATGTTGTTGTTAAAAACAAGTATGGCGAAAGAAAAATTGCTATAAAAGATTGGTTTACCGGACCGAAAAAAACTTCTATTATCGAAGGCGATTTAGTTGTTAGTTTAGAAATTAAAAAGCCAACAGAAAAACACGGAACTTCATACGTGAAATTAGGAAGATATCGAGGCGAGGACTTGGCTCAAGCAGGAGTTGGTGTATTAATGACAGAAAATAAAAAATATAAAATTGCATTTTGTGCTTTAGGACCTGTACCAGTGAGAGCTACTGTAATCGAAAATCTGCTTAACGGAAAAGAATTAACCGAGAATATTTTGAATGAAGCCAAAGAATTGGTTGAAAAAGTTATATCTCCAATTACAGATATAAGGGCTTCAAAAGAATACAGAATGCACATTGCTAAAGTGATGTTAGAAAGGGCTTTGCTAAAGGCTAAAGAAAGAATAACTGGAGTTTACCACGAAACTCATGATATTTTAGGAGGATAAAATATGAGTAAAATACAAATAAAATTAAATGGCGAATTAAGAAGTTTATACGTTCATCCAAACGATATTCTGCTTGATGTTTTAAGAGATAAGCTTGGTGCAAAAAGCCCTAAATGCGGTTGCGACAGAGGCGATTGTGGAGCTTGTACAATTTTCCTGAATGGCAAAAGTGTTAAAAGCTGTAATATTCTTGCAATAGAAGCAGATGAACAAGAAATTGTAACAATTGAAGGCTTATCAGAAAATGGATTAACCGAATTGCAAAAAAAATTCGTTGATATGAATTCATTCCAATGTGGATTTTGTGCACCAGGAATAACAATTGCTGCCACTGAACTTCTAAATCATAATCTTAATCCGTCATTGGAAGATGTAAAAGAGGCTTTATCGGGAAATCTCTGTAGATGTACAGGATATACTCCAATTCTTGATGCAATTATGAATTGTAAAAAATGAAAACAAAAAATTAGACAGGATTACAGGATTAACAAGATTAAAACAACAAATCCTGTAAATCTTGTAAATACTGTCAAAAAAATATAAACAAATGGAAGATTTAAAATTTATAGGACAACCAATAACCCGAATTGATGGAAAAGAAAAAGTATCGGGAGCTGCAATATATGCCGACGATATAGATTTCGGTCCAAATTTGCTTTATGCTGAAATTGTTGAAAGTCAGCATGCACATGCTATAATCAAAAGCGTTGATTTTACTGAAGCTTTAAAGGTAGATGGTGTAATAAATGTATTTACAGGAAAAGACTTTCCATATAAGTTTGGTCTATATATGAAAGATCGATACATTTTTGCACAAGACAGAGTACGATTTGTTGGTGAGCAGGTCGCTGCCGTAGTTGCTCGTGATCCAAAAGCAGCAAAACGCGCAGCCAAACTTGTAAAAGTCGAATACGAATTATTACCCGCAGTTTTAGACCAAATGGAAGCAATTAAGGACGGTGCAGATTTGTTACATCCCGATTTGGGTGATTATGCCCATGTTCCTTGGTTTTTTCCAAAAGCTAAAACCAACATTGCACATTGGCGTAAGATTCGCAAAGGAGATTCAGATAAAGCATTTATAGAAGCCGATTATGTTCTCGAAGACACTTACAACGTTCCCCGCTATGCTCACTGTGCGATAGAAACGCATGTTGCTATAGGAAAATTTGACCTTTCTGGAAGATTAACAGTTTGGGCATCATCACAATCGCCATTTACACAACGTCATTTATTTGCCGAAGCACTTGCTCCGCTTGGAATTACGCATAAAGATGTAAGAGTTATTGCTCCTCATGTTGGCGGTGGATTTGGTGGAAAAGCAGGCGTTACAATGGAAATTCTTTCTGCTGCATTAGCCACAAAATTAAAAGGTTATGCTGTAAAAATACGCTGGACTCGTGAACAGGAATTTTACAATACTTACCAACGACTTGGTGTTGTTTGCAAATTAAAAATCGGAATTAAAAAGGATGGAACAATTACCGGATTAGACCATAAAATATACTGGGATGCAGGTGCTTATGTAGAATATGGAGCAAATGTTGTTAATGCTGTCGGCTTATCAGCAATTGGACCTTACAGAATTCCAAATGTTACAATTGATTCGGTTTGTATTTACACAAATCTTCCTCCGGGCGGTGCTTACAGAGGTTTTGGCTATTCTGAATTTTTATTTGGACTTGAATCCCACATGAATAGAATTGCAAAACATTTGAATATGGATCCGATTGAGTTCAGAAAACTTAATGCCATAAAAGAAGGAGATACGTTGGCTTATGGGGCTCATATGAATCCTAATGGTCTTTTTGACGCTATTGATAAAGTTAAAAATGCAATTGAATGGGACAAAGAAATTAAATCGAAAAATCCTGATAAAGTTATAGGAAAAGGCTTTTCATTATTTTGGAAAGCTCCGGCAATGCCTCCAAATGCTTCATCGGCAGCATTTTTGAAATTTAACGAAGACGCAAGTTTAAATATTCTTGTTTCAGGAATGGACATCGGGCAAGGCTATCTTACTGTAATGGCTCAGATTGCTGCCGAAGTTTTATCTGTTCCGCCTCACAAAATTCGTGTCGAAAATCCTGATACAGACCGTAATCCTTATGAATGGCAAACCGTTGCTTCACATATAACATGGAGTTGTGGAAATGCAGTAAGAAAGGCGGCTCTTGATGCACGTGACCAGATTTTCAGATTGATTGAACGTACACATTATTTGCATTACGATATGCTTTATCTGGAAGATGAAAAAGTAAAATGCAAAACAAAACCTGATTTTGCACTTCCTCTTAAAGACTTTGTAATAAACGGAATACAAGTAGAAGATGGAACTTTTAAAGGCGGACCTATAATTGCAAGAGGCGTTTTTATGCCAGAATTTTCGTCAACAAATGCCGACCCCGAAACCAGCCAGGGCGGACATCCAAATGTGCATTATACCGTTGGTGCTGCTGCATTGCTGTTAGAAATTGATAAAATGACAGGAAAAATGAAAGTTTTGAAAGTTGTTGAAGCAATTGACTGCGGAAAAGCTCTTAATCCAGATTTAGTAAAAGGACAAATTACTGGTGGTTTACTGCAAGGTTTGGCAACTGTACTTTACGAAGATATGCGTTACGACGATAAAGGTAAATTACTAAACCCGAATTTTACAGACTATAAACTACCAACTTCAATGGATATTCCTGATGAAATAATCCCGATTATTATTGAAGTTCCGCAACCCGACGGACCTTATGGAGCAAGAGGAATGGGCGAACATACAATGCTCCCTGCTGCACCAATGATTGCAAATGCTGTTGACGATGCACTTGGTGTAAGAATAACATCAATGCCGATTACGGCGGAGAAAGTTTGTATGGCGGTGATTAGGAAGAATGTTTGAGGTTTGAGGTTTGAAGTTCCGTCATTGCGAGGCACGAAGCAATCTGATTGAAGTTAGAAAATAGAAGTTAGAGGTTTTTTATTTAGTGTTTTATGTTATGTGCTTTGTGTTTAGTGTTTATGTTTGCAAGTGTTCACTTATTGTGATTTGTTTAAAATTATTAGTTTAACTAAGGTTGTAATTAACTATGCTTTCTAAAATTAAATGTTCTACATGTGGAGCAGAAAATGAGAGAAATGCTTCTCATTGCTGTGTTGATAGGGCTTCGTTAGGCTTTCCTAATGTCAATATAATGTCTGATCCATATTTTAAACCGTAACTCCGTTTCTGTTTAGAAGAACATCGCCGCTAACTGCTTAGTAAATTGCTACTATTCACATTATTGTTTAATAAACTTCGTATTCTGTATTTGCTGATTATCAGAAACTTTAATAAAATATAATCCTGAATTATAATTGCTAACATCAATATTCAAATTGCCAGATATGGCTTGATTCTCAAAAATCAATTTTCCACTAATATCAAAAATCTGAATCTCAGAGTTATTTAAGTTTTGAATGTAGAGAATTTCATTTGCAGGATTCGGATAAATGTTAAGTAAATTAGCTTCAATTTTTCGATTGCCAACAACGATTGTTCCTTCCTCATTTACAATCCAATTATCAGGGTCAATGGCAATTGCATTTACTGTGTTTGGAATAATAAATTTAACAATATCAGTATTTGCTGATGGGGAATATCTGATTATGGTATCTCCACCCGAATAAGATAATTTTATATCAAACGGATTGCTAAAAAATGTTGTAATTGAAGTAGATGTTGTTTGATTTATTTTCATTGTAATTGTATCAGCTTCCTGCGACCAAACTACGTTATAAATCGGATGCCCTTCGCCATAATACCACTCGTTAAAAAAATTTGTAAAATCAATTCCGGTTTTTAAACCTAAATAATCTCTAAAATCATCGCCACTTGCAACACTGTCGGTAAAATCTGTTGTATAATCTTGTAAAAAACTAAAAAACAAAGAATCATTATTTATCATATAACGTATTGTGTGAATTATGGCTGCACCTTTAAGATATGTCAAACGATAATCGAATAGTCTGTTTTCGTCATAAACATCGGCAAAAGGGATATAAACACTTCCATCGGGTTGTGATAAAACTTCAGTATGGCAATCGTCCATCCAAGTATCGGCTGAAGCTTGTGAGTTAATATTTTGCTCTGTAATATATTCAGCATAAGATGCAAAGCCCTCATTAATCCACAAATCCTGCCATGTTCGGCATGTTATATTATCGCCATACCACTGATGAGCCAATTCGTGAGAAACAAGTTGCAAATCAAAAAAACCTTGTGTTGTCATAGTCTGATGTTCCATTCCACCGGAAATTGG
>MENC01000251.1 GCA_001768155.1 Bacteroidetes bacterium GWA2_30_7 | reverse complement strand
CATTAAGTAAATCAGTATCGTTAATGGATATTTTTTCATCAGGATTAAATGGAGATTCCCAAAGGAAACCAATTTCTGAAAGTTTCTTGATTCGCTCTTTAGTAAGTGATGCTGATTTTTTTCTGTAATATCTGCGTTGATCGCAAACCCATTCTCCTAATTCTTTGTAATCTTTATCACGTTTACCTTTAGTTACATTGCAATGTCCGAATTTATTTTTATACTTATTTAATTCTTCGAATTGTTTTTCCCAAAAATTTTCTAAATATGTGGATTTCCATAGAAAACCAATGTTGGAAAGTTTATTAATTCGTTCTTTAGTAAGGGATGCTGATTTTTTTTTGTAATTTTCACGTTGCGCTAAAACCCATTCTGCTAATTCTTTGTAATTTTTATCACGTTTACTTTTAGATACGTTGCAATGCCCGAATTTTTGCTTATATTTTTTTAAATCTTCAAAAAGTTTTTCCCAGCTATATTCTAAAACATCCCAAATGAAGCCTATTTTATTGAGCAAATCAATTTTTTGTTTGCTTAATACTCCTTCCTTTTTATTAATTCGTTGAATAGATATAAAACGTTTAAGTTGTTTAGCTTTTTTATTATCTTTTGAATCGAAATAATGTTTTTTATTTTCTAAATATTTTTCAAGTGTATAATATTTTTTCATCCACCTGCTGTCGAGCAATTCCCATTCAAATCCAATAGAATCGAGCCTTTTGATTCTTATTTCTGTAAGGCGACTATCTTTTTTTCTTCTTTCACCTCGTAATTTCGTGCACCATCTGGATAATGCCCTATCTTGTTTCTCGGTAACTTCACAATGTCCATATTTTTTGATATATACTTTTAGGTTGAGAAAATGTTTATCAAAATATTTATCATGAATATTCCAGCAAAATCCAATACTGTTGAGTAGTTCCATTCTGTAAGCAAGAAATTTTAATGGACTGGTATTTCTTAAAGTCCTTTGCGCTACACACCACTTCGCCAATGTATGATATGCTCCCTTCCCAGTTGGAACATTACAATGACCGTGTTGTTCCCAAAACTGTTTTAATTCTGCAAATTTTGTATTCCACAAATAATCAGTATAATTAGTTTTTAAATCGTTTTCGATATTGTTTGATTCGGTTATCATTTATTTTAGCTTTTACAGTTTTTTAATGAATTATAAATTTTTTCTGATATAAGTTTGTTTTTCCCATCCCTGCCTTTGTCATGTGTTTACTCCTGACAATTAAATCGCTAAATCCTAAATCGCTGAATATATATTCATTAAGTCCACTACCTGAAGGTCGTGGCAATCGGGTATTTTTTATATTAAACTCAGTTTTTCATTTACAAAATGATATTTTTCAATTGTATTTTCAAAAGTATATGCCCAAAAAACAATGTCTTCAAGTTTTTCGCTAAATTCCTCATTAAAAACCGCTATTCTGCTAAATTTAAATGGTAAAATTTCTTTCAATGAATAATCTAATAAACCAGCATTTTTACCAATTTTACATTCCAAAAAATTCCAATTATTATCTCCTATATCATCGCCATAAACTGAATCGTAAATTGCAGGAATTTTGATTTGTCCATCAAAGCTTAAAAATCCAAATTTGCCTTTATCCATAAATCTGACAAAAGTATTGTTTAATACAGAATAACCGATTTCTTCAAATTGTGGTTTTAAGATAAATTCGCCTTGTGGATTTACTAAACCAAATTGCTTTTCAAAATTTTCATTTATGGTATAACATTTTGCAATATCATTTACAAATATATCGTCTGGAATGTCCCAAGTAACAATATAAATTCCTTCAAATACTTGTTTGATTTTGTAATTTTCTTCTAAAATTGACAATGAACGACCATTATAAGTTTCAGAATATATGGTTAATTCAGCATATTTACGGCAATTATTTACATAAAAATTTTGAAAGAAATCTGTATCAAAATAAAACCATTCTATAAAATCACTAACTGTAGTTTTTTCAATGTTTGTAAAAAAGGCTTCGGCAATTTCTGGCTTTGTTTTGGCTTCATTCTCAATTTGAAAAAGAAAAAAACTATCCCAACAAGGATGTAATAATGCCATTCCTTTGTTATTATAATCTTTTATCAATTCATAACGGTTTTTACCTTTCAGAACTTCATCACCTCTTTTATTTTTTTTGCTATTGTGGTGATTTATTTGTTGCTGATTACAATATTTTTTAAGATTGATTTTCATTTATCTTTTCTTTTTTAACCTTCTCGCCTGCCTTTGTCAGGTGTTTTCACCTTACAATTACATCCCAAATCCCAAATTCCTCTACGTCCTCTCAACCGTCCCATTAACTTTCAACTTTATCACTTCTATATTATCAAGTCCGTCGTTGTCAACTACCTTAACTGCAATATTATGTTGTCCGGGTTTGAATTTATGTTGTTGTTTGCCTTCTTTATCAATTATTACTGAGGGTTTAAAGCCAAGCTCGGCTTTGTAGTTGAAGTCCCACGAATAAAATTCAATTGGGGCTAAACTTTTTCCGCTTGCAATAAATTCAATTTCCCTTACACCGTTTTTATCCCTTGCCAACTCGTTTACTTCCACAGTAATTGTAGGTTTTTTAGCAATCGGAACTATATCTTCTACTGTTACAAGTTTAATAATTATGTCGTCTTTATTTTTCAGTCGGGCAACTTCTTCAACTGCTCCTTTACCGAACGAAAAAGCAATAATATAGCCTACAGGTTTATTTGCTGCTTTGTTTTTTTCAAAAAGTTTTTTGTCGCTGCGTTGAACTGCCGAAAAAAAGTTATCAATTACATTTCGTCCAATGTTGTCGCTTCGTTTTACCTGAATGGGTGTGTTGTCTTTTATTTTGCCGTCGAGACCAAAATCGTTTCGTTGTTTTGTGTTGCTTGTACCGCCGAATTGTTGCACAATCCAACTTTCAAATTCAAAAGCATCTTTATAGCGGAGTGTGTCGTAATCGTATTTGTGAAGCTGAACAATGAATGGTTGGCTAAATAAATTTAATTCTGAATAAAGTCTGAACTCAGTAACCTTAACAGCCTGCACACTTTGGTCGATGCCAATCCAGCGTCTGTTTAATTTTTCGGCAACTGCTACCGTTGTACCGCCGCCAACGAATGGGTCGAGAACTATGTCGTCTTCGTTTGTTGTTGTTTTTATTATTCTTTCGAGTAAGGCTTCCGGTTTTTGAGTTGGATAACCTATTCGTTCGTTTTTGTTTGAAAAAACACAATTGAACCAAAGATTGTCAACACTTGTGCCTGGCATTTCATCTAAATATTGTTTAAGATAAGGCTTTCCGTTTGACGAATAATATAATTTATTTTCTTTTTCAAATAACTCAAAATTTGATTTTGAATAAGCCCAATATCTGCCTTGTGGCGGTTTTACTCCTTTCCACTCAAATGAAGTATCGCCACCACCTTTTGCGGCAGAAAGGTCTGATGCTTTAAATCGCCTTCCATTTTCATCTGTTTTATTGTACGAAGCAGCCATATATTCAGATGTATAACGCTCGTGCTGTGGATTAAATTGATATTTTTTTGGAGTTTTGGAATAATAAAAAATAGTATCAGTTACTCGTCCAAAATGTTTTGCACCTTGTTTTGTATCATTGTGCGTAGTAGCTCTTTGCCAAGTTATTTGATTTATTAAATTTTGAATTCCAAAAATTTTATCCAAAATATCAACTCTTATATATGCATCAGCGTGATAGTCGCAATGCAAAAAAATACTTCCAGTTGGTTTTAAAATTCGGTGCATTTCAACAACTCGTTCTTTAAGCCAGCCAATGTAGTGGTCGATGCCGCCGCTCCATCGGTCTTGAAAACTGCGTACTTCGCCTTCGTCTCCCCAGATAACTTCGTAGTTACGGTTGCTGAAAAATGGCGGGTCGAGATAAGTTAAATCAACTGTTTCGCTTTGCAATTGTTTTAAAATCTCTAAATTATCGCCTAAAATTAACTTGTTTATTTCTTGCATATCTTATTGTTTTGGCATTAATTAATTAACTTATGTTATTTTCGTATTAGCGAATCACAAAGAAAATTCATCTCAATAATGTATTTATTTTGCAAAATGTAAGCAAAGTTAATATTAGAATTTAGAATTTAAAATTAAGAATTAAGGAATTTTATAAACTAATCAACTAATCAACCGGCTCTTTTCTTCCCTTGTTGGTGTTTTCATAAACAAGGATTGCGATATGGAACATTCAGATTCTTGTCTGGAATATTCGGAATGGCGAATTGTAAATTCTGTCAGGTGAAAAACACCTGACAAAGGCATGATTGCGAGGTTTGACAGGTGAAAAACATATGACAGAGGCATGATTGCGAGATTTGACAACTTTTTAAAAGTTGTCAAATCTTTTTGATTTAAGTCAGGTGAAAAACACCTGATAAAGGCAGAGTCGAACGTTACATCGAGGGACAACGATAGCCACATGCCATGACTTTAAATCAACTGCTGTTATTGGTTTGTGCTATCTTTTTGCCAATTTTGGCAAACCAATTTTCTTCAACACTTCATTAGCTTTTGCAAGTTTTTCGGGAAATAAAATTTTCTCCTTATATTTTTCTAATGACTTGTCTATTACAACAATTGGCGTTTTTCGTTTATTTAATTCTTCTATTGTCATACTGCAAATTTAGTTGTTTTTTCGTTGTACTACAAATCCTTCATAGTTTATTCCTTTCTCAAAGAGTATCCAGTTTTCGTCAAGTTCTCCGAAAATGTGAAAATCATTTTGAACCTGCTCCAAATATTTAGTAATTCCCATTCTATACAATCGTGTTCGTGATGCTGAACTACCAGTTGCATAAACCCATGCGTCAGGATATTTGTCAGTAAAAGCATAAACAGCAGCAACAACAGTAGCTAAAACTTTTTCTGTATCGTCGTTATTGGTTACAACTTTATCGTCAATTTTACCAGTTGTTTCGTCCTTGTCGCCAAATGCAAGATTATAGAATCCATTTAAATTAGTTTCTTTAAATTCTATAAGCTTTGGAATCTTTCCCTTTGGTCCCTCACTAATAAACTCAAAAATAGCTAAATCTTGTTCGGCTTTTAATTGGTATTTCGGTTGCTTCATTTATTTGTTCTGTTGTGCAAAGTTACAAAAAATTTCGACCCCATACAGTAATCATAAAATAGCGTTGCACTGATTTGAAAGATTTTACAACTTTTGAAAAGTTGTCAAATCTTAAAACTCCTTTTTTAAGTATTCGGCAGTGAAACAATTATTTTGTTTAATTAATTTTTCGGGTGTTCCACAAAAAAGTAATTCGCCACCGCCTTTTCCGCCTTCGGGTCCAAGTTCTATAATATAATCGGCTGATTTAATTACATCTAAGTTATGTTCTATTATTATAACTGTATTTCCTTTATCGACTAAAAAGTTTAAAGATTTTAATAAAACATTAACATCTTCAAAATGAAGTCCTGTAGTAGGTTCGTCGAGTATATATAAGGTTTTTCCGGTATCTTTTTTTGAAAGTTCTGCGGCAAGTTTTATTCGTTGAGCTTCGCCACCCGAAAGTGTTGAAGACGATTGCCCAAGTTTGATATAGCCAAGTCCAACATCTTTAATTGTTTTTATTTTATTCAAAATTGTTGGTATTCCTGCGAAAAATTCAACTGCATTGTCAATTGTTAAATCTAAAATATCGTATATTGATTTTCCTTTATATCTTACTTCGAGTGTTTCACGATTATAACGTTTTCCATTACAGACTTCGCAATCAATATGAACATCTGGTAAAAAATTCATTTCAATAGTTTTTAATCCGGCACCCTGGCAAGTTTCGCATCTTCCGCCTTTTACATTAAACGAAAAACGTCCAGATTTATATCCTCTGATTTTTGATTCTGGAAGCATTTCGAATAATTTTCGAATATCTGTAAAAATTCCGGTATAAGTTGCTGGATTTGAACGTGGTGTTCGACCAATAGGGTTTTGGTCAACTTCTATTACTTTGTCGATATATTGTTCACCAACAATGCTGTCATATTCTAAAGGATTTGCTAACGAACGATAAAGTTTTTTACTTAAAATCGGATAAAGAGTTTCGTTAATTAATGTTGATTTTCCGCTTCCAGAAACTCCTGTAACACAAATCATTGTTCCGAGTGGAAGTTCAATATTGAAATTTTTCAGATTGTTTCCTCTTGCTCCAAATAGAATTATTTTATTTCCATTTCCAGTTCTTCTTTTTTCAGGAATTTCGATATTTATTTTTCTGCTTAAATAATTTGAAGTAAGAGAATTAGATTTTAAAATTGTTTCAATATTTCCTTGCAGTACAACATTGCCACCTTTTTCGCCGGCTTTTGGTCCCATATCAATTATATAATCTGAAGCCAGAATCATATCTTTGTCGTGTTCGACCACAATTACAGTATTTCCGGTATCTCTAAGTTCTTTTAATGAATTGATTAACCTCTGATTATCTCGCTGATGTAGCCCAATGCTTGGTTCGTCTAAAACATATAAAACATTTACGAGTTTTGAGCCAATTTGTGTAGCAAGCCTGATTCGCTGACTTTCGCCACCAGAAAGGCTTGAGGAGCTTCTATTAAGTGCCAAATAATCTAACCCCACATCAACTAAAAATCGAAGTCGTTCTTTTATTTCTTTTAAAATTTCTTTAGAAATTAATTTTGCTTTTCCTTCAATTCTTTTTTCATAAGAAATAACCCATTCGTATAATTCTTTTATATCTAGGTTAGAAATTTCAGCAATGTTAAAATTATCAACTTTGAAATATAAGGCTTCTTTTTTAAGCTTAGTTCCATTACATTCAGGACATATTTTTTGTTTTAAAAAATTTGAAAATCCAAAACATGATTTTCCGGATTCGTCAACATTTTTATTTATATATTCAATTATTCCATCGAAGCTTAAAAAATAATTAGAGTTTGCACCAAGGGGCGTATTGACTAATTTGAAAACCTCCTCAGAGCCATAAAGTATAGTATTTAAGGCATTTGAAGGAATTTCATCAATTGGTGTATTTAAGTCAAAATCATATTTTTTTGCAATTGCATCAATTTGCCAAAAAATTAAACTCGACCGGTGTTTTCCAAGTGGAGCAATTCCTCCATTATTTATCGACAGTTTAGGGTCTGGAACAATTTTATTAATGTCGATGTCGGTTATTTTTCCTAAACCGCTACAAACTGGGCAAGCTCCTTGTGGTGAATTAAATGAAAAACTGTGTGGAGCAGGTTCATCATAAGAAATACCTGATGTTGGACACATTAACTTACGACTATAATATTTATAATCTTCGGAAACTGGATTTAGAATCATTACTATTCCACGTCCAATTTTCATAGCAGTTGATAATGAGTTTTTTAAACGAGTTTTTTGTTCTTCATTTATTATAATATTATCAATTACAATTTCTATATTATGAATTTTATATCTGTCAACTTTAAGTCCTATTTTTAGGTCTTTAATTTCGCCGTCAATTCGTACTTTCAAGAAACCTTTTCTGCGAATTTGTTCAAATAAATCGCCATAATGACCTTTTCTACCTCGAACAATTGGAGAAAGAATAATGATTGATTTATTGATATTATTTTCGATAATAAGTTCAATTATTTGTTCGTCGGTATATTTTACCATTTTTTCGCCGGTAACATAAGAGTATGAATCGCTTGCACGAGCAAAAAGAAGTCTTAAAAAGTCGTAAATTTCTGTAACTGTTCCAACAGTAGAGCGAGGGTTTTTATTTGTGGTTTTTTGTTCGATTGAGATTACGGGGCTTAATCCTGTAATTTTGTCAACATCGGGTCGTTCAAAATTTCCAATAAACTGTCGGATATAAGAAGAAAAAGTTTCGATGTATCTTCGCTGACCTTCGGCATAAATTGTATCAAATGCTAATGACGATTTTCCACTTCCACTCAGTCCGGTTATTACGGTTAATTTATTTCGAGGAATTGTAACATCAATATTTTTAAGGTTATGGACTCTAGCACCATAAACGTTTATATCGTCAGGATTATCTATAATATTCATTTGATTCGTTTAATTAGTTCTGAATATTTTCAATATTTGAAATAGAATCAGATATTATAGTTTTATTTTCTTCGGGTGAAAATATTTCGTTATATTCAATTTCGTTTATAATTATTTCTCTAAATCCTTCTTTAGGGATTTTAATTTCGTATGTTTTTTTATCTTTGTTTGTCAATATATTTTGTCTTAACCAAGGATTAAATAATTTCAAAATTTTATAATTTATTTTATTTAAAAAAGCAAAATTGGTTAAATCTTGAATTGAGCTATCAATTTTCACAATATCTGAAGGAATATTAGAATATAAATCTTTTTTGCGAAAATGAAAGCCATAATTATTTGGTTGCGACATAATTAACTTTATTGATATAATTCTATAAGGATATCGTGCAGTTTCTTCATTTAGAAGTAAATCATAATAATTATCAACTCTCTGGTTTTTTAGTGAGTTAGTTAAAGAAGTCATTCCAACGTTATAAGATGCAGCTACTAAAGTCCAGTTTTTGAATATTTTGTATGCTTCGTTTAGATATTTACAAGCTGCTTGTGTTGACTTTTCGAGATGATATCTTTCGTCAACTTCATCATTAACTTCGAGACCAAATTCTTTTGCGGTGTTTGGTAAAAATTGCCAAACACCTTTGGCTCCTGACGGTGAAGTAACATTTGATAATCCACTTTCAATAACTGCTAAATATTTAAAATCGTCGGGAATATTGTTTCTTTTAAGAATTGGTTCCATAATTGGAAAATATCTGTTTGCTTTTTTTAAATAAAACATTGTTTGCGATTGCCAATATGTGTTTACATGCAATTCTCTATCGAGACTTTCTCTAACGTCAAATAACTTTAATGGTACATTTTCGCCTGCAAAATCTAATTTATCGGGTATTGGTATTGAAAATACATTATATTTTGAATTAAATTCTTTATTGTACTCTAAATCTGTTGAATTTTCATCTGTAGAAAAACAAAAAAAGGAAATTATTATATAAATTGGAATAATTATAAGAATAACAGTTAAAGTCTTAATAAATAGTAGTTTTATGGGATTCATCTATTTTTTTTATGATTTAATTTAGTAATTGAATAAAAAGTAATAAAAGAAATCAAAATAAAGAATAAGAAAATTATCGCATAAGTTGTTGTCCAAAGAATAAAATTATTAATAATTAAATATGCAAGTGAACATGATATTATGCTCATTATAATAAATGTTATAGCAACTTTTCTATCGTTAAATCCTAAATATGATAAATTGTGAGTTGTGTGGTCTTTTCCACCAACAAAAGGAGATTTTCGACTTAAAAGTCTATTTATTGTAACTGTTGTTGTATCAATCAATGGCATTAGAAAAACGAGTGAAACCAGAACAATATTTTTACTTATTATAAAATTTTCTAATTTGTGATTCCACAGAAATATTATACCAAAAACTGAAAGTATTGAGCCTAAAAACTGGCTTCCATTATCGCCCATATACATTTTAGCAGGTGCCCAATTAAAAATTAAAAAACTTGCAATTGAAGCAATTAGCCCAAAAGTTATAATAAACAGATAATTGTATATTCCAATTGTTAGAAGAATTGAAAGAATAAACGAAAATATAACAAAGGATACTGATGAGGTAATTGCATCCATATTATCAAGCATATTAATAGAATTCATTATTCCGATAACCCATAATGCAGTAATAATATAATTTACAATTTCGTTAGGAAAAATATGGATATAAATATTAAATTTTATTAATATAAAAGAATTTAGCAATTGAATGAAAAATTTAAAATAAGGAGATGAGTTTATCATATCATCAGCAAGTCCCATTAAGAATGAAAGTGTTGTAACTAAAAATATTGCAGCAATTTCGTTACTAATAGCAATATCGCTGTTTATTAAAAAATAAAAAAGAATTGATATAATAAATATTAGATAAAATGTAATTCCGCCAGATACAGGTTTGGTTTGAGCACTCCATCGAATTGCTTTAATATTAGCTTTTCTAATTACATAAGATTTTGATTTTTGCAAAAAAAATCTGTTTAGTAAAAATCCAGACGTAAAAGAAATGATAAAGAAAATTATTAGTAAATAGTAATTCATGTTTGTTTTTTATTCCAGAATTTTAATTTCTGAATGAAAGATTTTTTCGTTTCTTTTTCTTCGTAATAACCTGAACCATATCCCGAACCGTAACCATATCCGTAACCATATCCATAAGCATATCTGTAACCATAACCACCATATCTGCTATAAACATCTATTCCATTTAAAACTACACTTAAATTTGATAATTTTGAATTAATTAGAAGGTGGTTTAAGTTATGAATGAATGCACGTTTAGAGAAATTGGCTTTCATTACATAAATAGGAAAATCGGCTCTTTGAAAATGGTTAATTGCATCTGTAACAATACCTAGTGGAGGTGTGTCTATTATAATAAAATCGTAATTAGGTTTAAGTTCATTTAAAATTTCATCAACTTTTTTCGACATTGCAAGCTCTGATGGATTAGGAGGAACAGGTCCTGCAGTTATAAACTGCAAACCTTTAATTTCTGTATTTCTAATGCAGTCTTCAATTGAATTTTTTCCAATTAATATGGTGCTCATTCCTTTGCTATTATCTGTGCTGAAAGATAAATGAATTCTGGGTTTTCGTAAGTCCATATCAAGAATTAAAACTTTTTTTCCCGACATTGCTAAAATGCCACCAAGGTTAACTGCAATAAATGTTTTCCCTTCACCAGAAACAGTTGATGAGATTGAAATTAATTTTGAACTTTCTTCATTATTAATAAATTGCATATTTGACCGTACAGTTCTAAAAGCTTCGGCAAACATTGAATTTGGTTTGTAATGAACTAATAATTGCGAAACCGGTACTTTAGTTTTATAAAGTGGTACTGCACCTAAAATAGGCACTGAAGTATATTCTTTAATGTCGTGGACTCCAGTAATTTCATTATAAATAAGATATCTTACTACTATAAATCCAATACAGGTAAGCAATAAAAGAATAATGCTAAAAATAAGGACTTCCTTTTTATCGGGAGATATTGGAAATAAAGGTGTAACTGCTTTTTCTAAAATAATATTTTGAGATACAAAACCGGCTTGAGAAATTAAATATTGAGCTTTCTTTTCAATTAATTGATTATAAAAGCCTTCGTTAATACTATAAATCCTATTAAGTTTTGCATATTCGATTTCGTTGTAAGTGTTTTTTGAAAATAACTGTTCTTCATACTCTGCTAATTTTTTCTTATAATCTTCTTTTTGGCTTTCTAATCTTGAAAGTGTAGATGAAATAAATTCAATTAATATTTGTTTCTGATTTTGAACTTGCTTATCAATAACTTGTATTTGATGATTGTTTTTGGTTACATCATTTAATAATATTTCTTTTTGATTTATTAAGTCTTGTAATTTATTTAAAATCGAAACAATAAGTCCTTCTGATTTTGTACCTGATAAAATTGCAATTAAATCAAGGATATTTAGATTTGAGTTTTTATTAACATATTCATTAATTCTTTTAAGAGTTGAATATTCGAATTCAATGTTTAAAACTTCTGTCTCAATTTCAGTAAATTTTGTAAGGTAAATAGAAATTGGCTTTACATTATCTTGATTAGTAAGTTCAATTTTATTTACTTGTTTGAAATCGTGAAGTTCTCGTTCGGTTTGGTCAATATTTTTTAATAAAAGACTTTCTTGGTCTTCGATAAAAGCAAGAATTTGCTGGTCACTTTCTTTTTTCTTTTCAACATCATATTTTAAAAATTCTTCGGCAATAGTATTAACTACATCAGAAGTTTTTGTAGCATTATTATCTATAAAAGAAATGTCAACTGTTTGAGCAGATGGATTTAAAATGCTTATCTTTAGTTTATCTAGGTTCTCTTTTATAATATTTGCCGGATTTTTTATAATGAAAAAATAATTATTTTTTTTTAACTCATCATGTTCTTCAAGTATTGCGGTATAATTACTTACGGTTAGTTTTAATTCAACTAAGCTTAAATCTATCCATTCTCCGATTGTGTATTTTCTTTCAAATTTTTTATCATTTATTTCATAGCTCAAATTATAATTTATTTTATCAATAAACTCAATGTAAATAGGTACGTCATAAATTATATTATTTTTAATATTAAATTCAATTGAAAATGGTTCATTTTTATATAATTCATTTTTTAGAAATGTTCCTTCCGAAAAATATGTAACCTGAAAAGGAAGCTTATTAAATGTTCGTTTTAAAAACTCGGTTGACCTAATTAATTCAATTATTTGAGCTAACTCATTATTATCCGAAACATTTTCAATATTTAGTAATTGATTAGTTTGATTTTTTGTATTAATCTGAATTATTGAACTTGACTTATAGGTTGGTAATGTGTATCTTAAATATGCAAAAACAGAAAATATTGCAATTCCAATAAGTAAACCAATTAAAATTGCACTTTTCTTTATTATATATATAAATAAAGCAAAATCGAATTTTTCGTTTATAAGTGGAATCTTTTTTTCGGTCATTATAATGCTTTAAATAATAGTCCGTAAATTAACAACATAGAAGTAAGGAGGCTTAAATAAGGAGTAATTTCTTCTAAAACTTTTGATACGTATCTTGGACGTGATTCAACATATATTATGTCGTTTGCTTGTAATAAAAAATTTGCTTTTTGCATATCTTTTATAGATGATACATTATAAATAAAAATTTCAGGATTATTTAAACTTCCTCTAATTAATTTGATTTTGTATGATTTTCCGTTGTTTGAAATTCCACCTACTTGAGCTAATGCTTCAATCAGAGTAAAATTTTCTTCATCAATATTTACAACTGTTCCCGATTCGCTACCCTGGCTAAAAATAATAACACGTCTATTAGTTACTGAAATTTGAACAAATGGACTTTGATAAAACTCCTTATATAATTCTTCTAATTTTTTTTCTGCTTCTCTCAGAGTAAGCCCGGCAATATCAATTCTCCCAAGAGTTGGAACTTTAACTTTTCCATCAAACTCAACTAGATACTCCATTCCTTGAAGTTGTTGCTGACCTCCTTCAATATTAATTAATTTGAACCCATCGTTTGTTGTAATTCGAATACTTAATTTATCGGAAGTTTTAATTTTATATTCAACTTCGCTAGGCTTAAAATCAGAATATGAATAGTTTGACTTAGTTTTAAACATTTTATTGGGTTGAAAAACCTTGCAAGATGAAAATAATATAATAGTCGAAAGAATTATTAAAAAAAATCTGAAAGCCTTCATTCTAAAAAAAATAAGTTGCCAAAGATATAAAAATTGAACTAAATTGTTACATTGTTACATTGTTAAATTGCTAAATTGTTCAACTACAACTTGAAGCGTGGCGGTAGCCACCTTCAAGCGTGTAACTAATTTACGATTTACGATTTGAAATTTACTATTTATGATGGTACACGAAATATTAAATATTACATCTTAAATATTTCTTTAATTCCTCCAAATTTGGTTTTAGTGCTGTTGGAATATTAATAATGCTTTGAACAGAATTTAAATCTTTTAATCCGCTTCCTGTAAGTAAAACTACTACTTTAGAGTTTTCAGGAATTTTATTTTCTGAATAATATTTCAACATTCCGGCTGTAGCCGCCGATGCTGCCGGCTCTGAAAAAATTCCGTAATTTCGGCTAATAACTGATGATGCTTCAATAATTTCTTTATCAGAAACAGTAACACATTCGCCATTATACTCTTTAATAAATTTGACAGTCATATAAAAATTTCGTGGAATATCAACAGATATCGAATCGGCAATGGTTACACTTGGTTTAGAAATAAATTTGTTTGAGTTTATATTTGAATTTATATTGTTACTTCCTTCAGCCTGAACAGAAACTATAATTGGCATTTTATTAATAATTCCTAATTTCAATAAATCTTCAAATCCTTTGTAAACACCAGAAATAATTACTCCATCGCCAACCGGAACAAAGACATAGTCAGGAATTTGCTGGTTTAGTTTTGAAAATATTTCATAAGAAACTGTTTTTTTTCCTTCAATAGTTATCGGATTAAAAGCAGTATTTCTGTTATACCAGCCAAATTCCTTGGTTACTTCAATAGATAAATCAAAAGCATTATCGTAAGTACCGTCAACAGGGATAATTTTTGCACCATACATAACTATTTGAGTTAGCTTTGCTTTTGGAGCTTTTGCAGGAACAAAAATTATTGCTTTTTGCTTGTTTGCTGCACATATTCCTGCAAGCGAAGAGCCTGCATTTCCGGTTGATGCAGCAACAATTGTTTCAATTTTTCGGTCTTTTGCAAATGCCGAAACCATTATCGAAGCTCTGTCTTTAAAAGAATATGTTGGATTTTGTGAATCGTCTTTTAAATAAAGTTCAAATGAAAGTGGCTTTCCATCAATTGAATCTAAGCAGTAAAGCGGTGTTTTCCCGACTTTTAAATCAGGAAAACTTGCTGTATTGTAAACAGGAAGAATATCAATAAAATGTTTTTCTTTAAGTTTTGCAAATAATGTTTCTTTCGTGTGTTCAGACTTTATTTTTTCATAGTTGTAATAAGTTCTAAGAACGCCTTTTGGTGGTAGTGAAGTCGTGTTCTCTTTTTCACAATCAGGGCAAAGGTAAATTACTTCGTTAGTTTCGATTTTTTTACCGCAATCGTTGCATTGATAGTAGAATTTGTGTGTCATAAATGATATATTTTATGCAAATATAATTTTTAAATTAATGATTTTTGGCAATTGTTTATTAGTGATGCAATATTCATACATGAATAATTGCCATCTGTCAAAATATGTTTAGTAATACAAAATATTAGTTTTAACTTTAGAAATTTAACTATAAAAATTTTTTTATATGAAAACAAAATTAATTATTGTATTAATTATCATAGTTTTAACAGCAATTAACATTGAGGCTCAAAACATAGCAATTACTGACGACGACACTTACACTGCAAGCCCATCGGCAATGCTTGATGTAAAGTCAACATCAAAAGGAAT
>MENC01000250.1:2302-5422 GCA_001768155.1 Bacteroidetes bacterium GWA2_30_7 | reverse complement strand
AATAATTATATTACAAATCTAAATGAGCTTTTGTATTTTCAGAATTTAGAGAAATTGGATTATAGCCGAAATAATCTTTACGACATCGACTCCTTGCCTATTTTAAGCCATTTACAAGAAATTTCTTTTGCAGGAAATTATATAAGAGATTTTAGCAAACTTAAAAATCTATCAATTTTGGAAAATTTGGACATTTCAGATAATCAAAATACTGATATTAACTCATTTCCAACAATGCCAACGCTAAAATCATTGAACATTTCAGGAAATTCAATTCAAACATCGTTACTCGAATTAAAATTTCCAATGCTTAAATCACTTGATATGTCAAATATCCTAAATAAATCGAATGAAATTCCTTTAATTAAATCCTTAGAATGTTTGTCCGCAAACAATAATAATTTAAACGAATACAATGAATATTATTTGAAAAATTTGTCATCGTTCCGCAATCTTAGAGAATTAAATATTTCAAGTAATAATTTTAAAGATATTTATAAATTAACTGATTTACTTCAAACAACAAACCTTGAAACACTAACTCTTTCAAATAATCAAATTCTAAATATTCAAGGTATTGAAAAGTTGTCGAAACTGAAAGTATTATATATGAATAACAATCAATTTACTAACATTGAGGTATTAAGCCAGCTATTACAACTTGAGTACATTGATTTATCGGGCAATTATATTTATAACGACTCAGTAATTTCAAATTTGGTTAATTTAAAAAGCTTAAATTTAAGAGCTTGCAAAACTTCAGATATTAATTGGATTGCAAATAACAGAAAACTTGAAACGCTAAATTTATCTGAAAATAATATTTCCGACATTTCAGTTTTGAAGAAATTACAAAAACTTAAAACTTTATTTTTAAGCAATAACAGCATTTCTGATATTTCAGTTCTAAAAAATCTAAAGCAACTTGAAACATTGTCGATTAGCAACAATAACATTAAGGATTACAGCCCTTTATACGAATTAAAACAATTGAAACAGCTTACAATAAACAGGGTTGATAAAAAACTTTTTGAGCTAATAAAGAAAAATTTTCCTGAAACAAAAATTACAGTTGTGAATTAACTATCTTAAACGTTTGCAATGAATTATATTATAAATAATCAATTGTTTGCGAACAACTTTGTAAACAAAAAGATAATTATTTTCAAATACTGCACAATGATAACTACGTTTCAAAAATTTCTGTTGTCGGCAAATAGGATATTTATCAGGGAAAAGATTCAAATTATGCCCAAAATCAATAAGTTTGTTAACAAATTTTTCAGCATACAAAATAGAATCATTTGCAATAAAATCATAAATTCCTTGCAAAGATTTTTCTGCTTTAGTTTTCCAAATTACAACTGTTTTTTGGCTATCCATTTTTTCATTCTCTTTTTAAGAACGTCAGTAGTAATCCCTCCTTTGTCGGCTTCCATTTCAACACATAATTGTTCTAATTCTTCGTCAGTTGCAGGTCGTCCGGGCTTTATCCAATCTTCATCGCTAAGTTTATCAACTGTATTTTCGACAGTTACAGCTTTTACAAATTTTAATTGTTTCATTAAATTCAAAAACAATTTTGCATTTGCATCATTATTTATTGTAACACTAAATGTTTGCATAATGTGTATTTTTCTTAACAAAGATATTAAACTCAGCCATGATTAAAAAATTTCTATAACCATAAATTATGATTATTCATTTCATTTTTCTGAAAAAATATAGTATATTTATAATGAATAAAGCTAACATAAAATGCGAAAAGCAATATCTACATTAATAGCAGTTACCATTTTCAGCATTGCAATGGGATTTATGGAAAGTGCTGTAGTCGTTTATCTCCGAGAATTGTATTACCCCGAAGGATTTGCATTTCCAATAAAAATAATTGAAGGTGTAGTTGCTATTTCTGAATTACTACGTGAAGCAGCAACAATAATAATGCTATTGTGTATTGGTTATATTGCCGGAAACACTTTATCACAGCGTTTTGCGTATTTTATTTTCTCTTTTGCAATTTGGGATATATTTTATTACGTTTTTCTGAAAGCTCTATTAGGTTGGCCCGAATCGCTTTTTACATGGGACTTATTGTTTCTATTACCAATTGTATGGGTTGGACCTGTACTTGCTCCAATATTATGCTCACTAGCAATGTTCTGGTTAGCCTTAATAATTATATTCAACGATAAAAAAGGAATTAAAATAAAGTTTTTTCGTTCAGACTGGGTTTTACTTATAATTGGAAGTTGTGTTATAATATTTTCATATACAATAGACTATTTGCAGTTTATTACATTTAGTAAATTTTCTATTGATACATTTGAAAATATATCTCATTATATCCCCAAATCATTTAACTGGACAATTTTTTTTATTGGTTACAGTTTGATACTTTTTGTTATTATTCGACTTATGAATAAATTGAAAAGTTTATCTTAGTGAATAAAATAACTTCCACAATTAATTAAGCTCAAGCAGAGTCTCTGCATTCAGGACTCTGCGTTATTAATTGACGCATATGCCCTTTTAGGAGACTCTGCTGTAAGTAGAATATAACCATATTATTTCGTAACAATTGCTTAAATAAAAAAAGTCGGATAAATCCGACTTTTCTTAGTAAAAGAACTAATAAATTATTATTTAACTTCCTCGAAGTCAACATCAGTAACTTCGCTTTCTGCTTTTTCTTTTTTAGGTTCAGTATTAGTATTATTCTGAGCTTGCTCTTGACCTTGTCCTTGTTGACCTGCTTTATACATTTCCTCAGAAGCAGCTTGCCATACTTTATTTAATTCGGCAGTTGCTTTATCTACTGACTCAATATTTTGAGATTTATGAGCTTCTTTAAGATTTAATAATGCTTTTTCAATAGGTTCTTTTTTATCGGCTGGAATTTTATCTCCAAACTCTTTTAATTGTTTTTCTGTTTGAAAAATAAGTCCGTCAGCTGCATTTAATTTGTCTATTTTTTCTCTGGCTTCTTTATCAGAGGCTTCATTAGCCTTAGCTTCGTCTCTCATTCTTCTGATTTCATCATCAGTTAATCCAGAAGATGCTTCAATTCTAATACTTTGTTGTTTTCCGGTTGCTTTATCTTTAGCCGAAACGTTTAAA
>MENC01000250.1:0-2268 GCA_001768155.1 Bacteroidetes bacterium GWA2_30_7 | reverse complement strand
CGCAGTAGTAAATGTTTCAGTTTTCTTTGTAGGAATTGTAGTATTCGATTCAATAAGTTTTGTCATAACTCCACCAAGAGTTTCGATGCCTAATGAAAGTGGAGTAACATCTAATAAAAGAACATCTTTTACTTCTCCGGTTAAAACACCACCTTGAATTGCAGCACCAATAGCAACAACTTCGTCAGGATTAACACCTTTAGAAGGTGTTCTTCCAAAGAATTTTTCAACTAATTGTTGTACAGATGGAATTCTTGTAGAACCTCCAACTAAAATTACCTCGTTAATATCACTTGCTGACAAACCTGCATCTTTTAATGCTTTTCTGCAAGGCTCAATAGTAGATTGAATTAAACTATCTGCAAGTTGTTCAAATTTTGCTCGGGTTAATGTTTTAACCAAATGTTTTGGAATACCATCAACAGGCATAATATAAGGAAGATTAATTTCTGTAGAAGTTGAGCTTGAAAGTTCAATTTTTGCTTTCTCGGCAGCTTCTTTTAATCGTTGAAGAGCCATTGGGTCTCTCTTTAAATCAATTCCTTCATCTTTTTTAAATTCTTCAGCTAACCAGTCTATAATAGATTGGTCAAAATCGTCGCCACCTAAGTGAGTATCGCCATTTGTAGATTTTACTTCAAATACTCCATCACCTAATTCAAGGATTGAAATATCGAATGTTCCACCACCAAGGTCAAATACTGCAACTTTAATATCTCTGTTTTTTTTATCTAATCCGTAAGCTAATGCAGCAGCTGTAGGTTCGTTAATTATTCTTTTAACTTTTAAACCTGCAATTTCGCCGGCTTCTTTAGTCGCTTGACGTTGAGCATCGTCAAAATAAGCAGGAACTGTGATTACAGCTTCTGTAACTTCTTGTCCTAAATAATCTTCAGCAGTTTTTTTCATTTTCTGAAGAATCATTGCAGAAATTTCTTGTGGTGAATAATTTCTGTCTTCAATTTTAACTCTAAGTGTTTTATTTTCACCAGTTATAACTTCATAAGGAACTCTTTTGATTTCTTTTACTACTTCTTCTGGTTTCTCACCCATAAAACGTTTAATTGAGTAAACAGTTTTTTTAGGATTAGTAATCGCCTGACGTTTTGCAGGGTCACCAACTTTACGTTCACCATTTTCAACAAAAGCAACAACCGAAGGAGTCGTTCTTTTTCCTTCACTGTTAGGAATTACAACCGGCTCATTTCCTTCCATTACTGAAACACAAGAGTTTGTTGTTCCTAAGTCTATTCCAATAATTTTTCCCATTATTTCATTTTTTTTATGATTATCAATTTTTTTAACGATATTTTTTTGTCAATGTTTATGCCACATGAAAAAACATGACTTAAAATGATAAAATGACACAATTTAAAAGAAAGTTGATTATTTTTCTGACATAAAGACTGCCAAATCGACACCAAATTATTTATTGGTTTGCATAAAATGAACTATTATGGTCAACAAAATTAAGATGTTTTGAGTAAATTCCACTTGCAATAGAATCTACTGTTTTATCAGAAAGTCTATATCCAAGTTTTTCGATATTAAATCTTGACGAAAATAGTCCAATTCCATTTTCGATATTTGTAAATGCCGGTTTTTCCTGAATTAATCCATTTGAAGGTTTATTAACTTCAATATATGTATATAAATCGTCGCCTCCTACAAAAAACCTAAAATCCAACCCTTTTTCATTTACAACTCTTATGACATCGTTATTTGTTGACAATCGAGATGCTAAAAAATTAAAAAAAGATACAGAACTTATTGCTAATACAATTTCTTCTCCACCCAAACTTCCTTGAGAAATTTTGCTAGGTTGAACCCAATCTAAGTAAAAATGAGTAGTATCACCTGATAGCTTATTTCTTTCAAAGTAATGAAATCTTAAAGTTAGTTCATATAGTTTTGCATTAGCTACAGTCGTCCAAGTTAATTCATAAGGTGAATCGTAGTTAGAAAATCCAATTTGCATTTGAGGAATACTTATTTTAAAATCATTAATTAATGCAGTAGAAGATGTTATTGTTTTTCCGCTTGAAGGAATTGTAATATTTAATTTGTAAAGAGCATTTGGCTTTAATATCTGATTTGTTTTATATAATATATTTTGGTCATACGAAAAAATAGCATTTTGCTGAGGATTAAGTGTATTGAAAGAATCTTTAAGAATGGTTGTTATTTTTGATAATATTATTGTATCGGTTAAATTTGAGTTAATGTATTCTTCTAAAACAACATTAACGCTATCATAGAATAGCGAGT
>MENC01000249.1:5915-9190 GCA_001768155.1 Bacteroidetes bacterium GWA2_30_7 | reverse complement strand
CTCAAATCCTTATTTAATGTGTTTCTTATGATTGTTTTACAAGGGCTGAAAATAACTTGTGAACAAATTAATATCATAATAAATCTTACAATTAGAATTACATAAAGTTGAGTTTTTGAGATGTTATGTATTTTATCGAAATTCATATTGCTTTTCCATGATTTAAATATTATTTCTATTCTCCAGCTAAGTATGTATAACTTGAATATTTTATTATCATCGGCTTTTTCTTTATGTATTGTTGTAAAATAAATTGACCAACCCAAAAGTTCTAAATATTCAGAATTTGGAAAGTTTTTTTTCTTCTTTGCTTTTCTTCTTCTTGTATTAGCAATTTCTTCTGACACTGGCATAGCAACTAATCTGACTTTAGTTTTTTTATCATTATTAAGAAGAATTTGCGATTTTAAAACACTGTTGTCCGATAAAAATTTCATAAAATGCACAAAATCCTTTATTTATGCAACCTCTACGAGGTTGAAATAATGGGGGGTTATATTTCTCTTTCTACAAAAATGAAACTTCTACGAAGTTATTTTTAATCCTTGTAGAGGATTCATTATTGTAACGCAAATAGTTAAAATTAACCACAACCTCGTAGAGGTTGCATAAACTATTATATCGGACAATAATGATTTTAAAATACTAAAATCAAGTATTTTAGTAAGTTCTGAATATTATTTTGATTACTGCAATTTGAAAGTGTGAAAGTGAAATATTGTGAAAGTATGAACTCTGTCAAGCTCATTTTATTGACTTCTCATTGTCAATAGTTCGGTATATTTTGAGATTGACTTCGTCGAGCTAAAGGTTGCTTCGTTCCTCGCAATGACGAAGAATCTGACTGTCTGCATATTCCGTCATTGCGAACGCAGTGAAGCACCACGAAGTAGCATCAATACAATAATATAAAAAACAATAAATTGATAATCTCCTTATTAATAGCACTTTATAAAAAACCACCGAACTATTAATTGTCTCACTTTCTGTTTTTTCCCTTTTTAGTTTTGGTTTATACAGGTATGGGTATAATTATTTGGATTTTGGTACCGCTATTTTTTTTAGAATTTATTATAATTGAACCGTTAATTTTTTCAATTAATGATGTACAAAGCATTAAACCCATTCCAGTGCCTTTTTCATTATGAGTTCCTAGTGTACTTATTATATTTTGATTTTTATTGATTTTATTTAAAATATTAATAGAAATTCCAATACCAAAATCAGTTATGGTGATTATAACACTATCTTGTTTTTGAGTAACATTAATTTTTATATTACTATTATCAAGCGAATATTTAATTGCATTTGATATAATATTGAGTAGTACAGTTGAAATAATATTTCTGTCGGAAATTAATGTTAGTGATTTTGGAATTTTTGTTTCAATCTTGATTTTTTTTGCTTCAATATTAATTTTATTAATAGCAATTATGTCATTAATTAATGATTCTATTTTAAGCTCTTTTAATTCAATATTAATATTGTTTGATTGAGATTTTGCCCATTGAATAATATTTTCAAGTAACCGTTGCCCAAATATAGAAGTATTGTAAATTGTACTCGACATTTTTGAAATTTCATCTTTTGAAAGCTTTTCAACTCGGTCGATTAAAAGCTTACTAAATCCATTAATAGTTAAGAAACTTGAACGTAAATCATGACCAATAATTGAAATTAGTTGATTTTTAGTATTGTTAAGTTTTTTAAGATTATTAAGTATTTTTTTTCTTTCGGTAACATCTCTGATTATTCCAATTGTATGAAATTTTTCTTTAATAAATACTGATGATAGTGATAATTCAACACGAAGTTCTTTTCCACTTTTATTAAGAGCTAAAAATTCGAGTGTATTTCCAATTGATGAATCATTTTCAGGTTTTTTAAAATTTGAAAATACGGTTTCATAAATTTTGTGACATTTTTTAGGTGTAAGCATTTTATAGAATTTTTTTCCAATAACTTCATCAGATGAATATTCAAATATGTTTACTGCCATTTTATTCCAAAAAACAATATCTCCTTCTTTATCAATTACAACGATAGCATCGTGTGCAGAATTTGTAATTTTATTAAATAGCTCTTCTTGTTCTATTAATTTATTTTCGATTATTTTTTTCTCTGTAATATCTTCTTTAACAGCTATGTAATTAATTATTTCGTTATTATTGTTAAAAACAGGAGAAATAACTGCTTTTTCCCAATAAAATTCACCATTTTTCTTTTTATTAAAAAATTCGCCAGTCCAAACTTTTCCATTTGAAATTGTTTTCCATAAATTTTCATAAAAATCTGGTTTATAATAGTTTGATTTTAATATTTTGATATTTTTCCCAATAGCTTCATCGTAAGTATAGCCGGTTGTTTCAGTAAACTTTTTATTTACAAATTCAATATCTCCGGATAAATTTGTAATCACTATTAAATTTGCACTTTGTTGGATTGCAGTTAATAGCTTATTTAATTCTTCATTCGATTTGTTTAGTTTTTTTTCGTTTTCTATATTTTCTGTAATATTATAACATGAACCTACATATCCTGTAAAATTTTCTTTTCCATTGTAAAATGGTCTTCCATAATCAATTATATTAAAATACTTACCATCGTATCGTTGTAAACGATATTCTATTGTAAATGGAACTCTATTATTAAAAGCTTCAAGGTATTTTTTAATGTAAACATTTAAGTCGTCTTTATGAATACCGTTTTTCCATCCATCTCCAATTTCTTCATTCATGGTTCGACCTCTGAATTTAAGCCACGATTTATTGAAAAAACTAAACTTTGAATCAATTCCCGAACACCATATTAGTGCAGGGAAATTATCAAGTACTTTTAAATAACATTCTTTATAATTAAATTCATAAATAAAAATATCTTGTAAAATACTATTGATAATTTCCTCTGTTTTAATAAATTCATTATTATTAATATTATTTATAGAAAGTATTTTATCAATTTTATTTATTATAGAATTTCCAAGTTTCAGAAAACTCACCTGATTAACATCATTATATACAGATAGTTTTGCTTCAATCAAACTAAGCAATTTTTCATTATCAAGATATTTATTTTTATACATTGCCATTAGTTTATCTGATTAAATTAAATGAGCCTTTTTTTGTTAATATTTGATTTTCATAAGTTTCAACTTCTACATAATACATGTAAGTATCTTGCTCTTGCTCTTTATCATTAAATTGCCCATCCCATCCAACATTTTTTTCATTTGTTCTGAAAACCATAACTCCCCATTTATTAAAAATTATGTAGTC
>MENC01000249.1:0-5906 GCA_001768155.1 Bacteroidetes bacterium GWA2_30_7 | reverse complement strand
TTTAGTAATATTAAAACATTTACTGCTATCGGAAGCTGTAATATTATATATTGTACTTTCCATTGGTTTAACAGTTGTTTTGCTACAATTAGTGCAATTAATCCACAAATCGGGTTCCCAAATAAATGAAGCATTTAATTGCGAAGTTGCACTAATAGTAACTGTTTCGCCGATTATAATTGTAGTATCTTTTGAAGTATATAAAAAAGGAATTGACTGTACAAGAACATTTATAGAATCGTAATTAATGCAACCTTTTTCGTCTGTTACAATAACATTATAAATTGATGATGTATCTGGTTTTTCGGCAATTGCATAGTTATTATTTATGTTACTATCATTCAAATACCATTCATTTTTAATTCCACCCAGTGCAAATAATGAAATGTTTTGTCCCTTACAAATTAGTGTGTCGTTGCTTGAGATAACAATAGGTAATGGATTTATTACTAGATTTTTGGTTATTGTGTCGTTGCAGCCATAAATGTCGGAAGTAACTAATGTTAAAGAATAATTTCCAGCTTCTGTTATATTTACTGAAGGATTTTGAATATTTGAAATTGAATCATTATCAATTGACCAATTCCATTTTTCTGCTCCTACAGAAATATCAGTAATATCAAAAGTGTTATTTTTACACCTTCCTAGTTCCGGTAGTTGAAATTCAGATACAGTTAAATAAATATCAATAGAATCTTTTATGGTTTTATCGCATGTCATTAATGAATCACTAAATAGAATTAATGATGGATAAATTTTCCCGAATATATTGTATGTATGTTCGACACTTTCTCCGTACTTGAATGTTCCATCTCCCATGTCCCACTTGTAATTGCTAACATTAATTTTGTTATCAATAGTAAAAGTATATTCCTCATTTCGACAAATCACAGATGGTTTATTAATTTTAGCATAAGGTCCGCCAACATGAATTAAACTGTCCTTAATTATTTTACTTCTGCAACCATTTGTTGTAGCTACTTCGAGCGAAACGGAATAATCGTTCGGAAGATTAAAGCTATGAGAAGGGTTTTGTTCATAAGCAGGATTATTATCTCCAAAATCCCAATTATACGTTAAATTACTATGAGATGCTGAATAAGAAGAAAATTTGACCATTAGTGGATAACAATTAGAAAATGTTGTATCAGTTGAAACTTCAATCTCTGGATATGATTGAATATGAATTAGCGAAGACATTGTAAGTATTGAGTCGCAACCATCGGGATATGATGCCCTAAGCGAAATATCATAAAGTCCGGTATCGTTGTAAACGTGTATTGGAGTTGATAATGAGGAAATTGTGCCATCTCCAAAAGTCCAGTAATAAATTAAGCTGTCTTCGTGATTTATATTTGAAAAAGATATTGTATCTCCAATGCAGGCAAGCACTTTGGATGCTTTAATGCTTGGAAAAGGTTTAAAAGTTCTGATTGCATTATTTATTGAAATAGAATCTGTACATCCCAAAGTATCAGTAATTTTCAAAGAAATATTAAACGTGTCTTTTAAATTATATAAATGATTGGGCGAGAAATCCGATGAATTTGTTAAGTCTCCGAAAGTCCAAAATGAAGAGAATGTTGTATCTGAAACACTATTATTTTGAAATGTTATTGATAAAGGAAGGCATCCAGCAGATGTGCTATTTGTAAAACTTGCAATAGGTTTATATATTTTTATATTTTTTGTTAAAGTGTCGTAACAATTATTAATGTCTTTAATTACAAGGCTTACATAGTTGTTTCCTCTATTATTAAATGTTTCTGAAAATGTTCCATTATTATATAACAATTCATGCAAATTATTATCTAACCATTTGTAATTATATAAAACATTTGAAATAGTAAAAGGTGAAAAATCTTTCGATGAGTCTGGATTAAAAGTAACGTTAAGTCCCTGACATCCAACAATTGTATCGCAAGATAAATTAGCTTTAGGATTTCGAACGGTTACTAATCTTTCCCAATAATAATCGCAACCGGTTATATCGTTATAAGATTTTAGTTTTACCAGATAATCGCCACTTTCTGCATATTTGTGTAATATGGTATCCTGAAATGAAGAATCTATAATACCATCTCCAAAATCCCAATACCAACGAGTTGCAGCAATAATTTCACCATTAAAAGTATAGGTGTATGGACTATCGCAACTAAAAGTTGAGTTAAACATTCCGATTGGTCCGTTTACATATATCAAATTTTGAGAATTAAATACCGAACTATAACATCCATTATAACCTACTGTAAGTGAGGCACTGCAATATCCGGTATCTCTGAAAGAATGTGATGGTGAGTTTACAATTTCAGATTCTCCGTCTGAAAAATTCCAATTCCAAGAATTAATGTAATTGTAAGAAGATGAAGTGTCTATAAAAAAGAATGGATTTGTGGCACAAGCCGAATCACTACCATATAAATAAAAACCTGCTGTTTGCGGAAAACCAGTTATAACAGATACTTTAAAAGTATCTCTGCATCCTACGGCTGACTGAACTGATAATGAGGCTTCAAAAGTGCCATCATCGGTAAAAGAAAAATATGGATTTAAATTATTATTATATATTACATCATTAATATTCCATTCAAAGCCGGTTATTGAGTCTATTTGTGAAGTATAATTAGTATTGTTATTAAATTGTACATTTAATGGAATGCGGCCTTTTAATAATTGATTATAAGCACTAGAGTTATTAGGTGTAAAATATGCTTTAAGCAAATTGACTTCAATATTATTAACAACAATAGCCGTGTCATTACAATTATTAGGGCTTGTTACAATAAGTGTATCAGAATACATTGCACTATTAGATAATAAACTATCTATTGTAATTAATGGATTTTTAGATAACGAAGAACTGTAGTTTCCAAACTTCCAATTCCACGAATTTGCATTATACGATAAATCTGTATAATTAATTGTAGCAGGAGTGGAGCATACATAATGTTTGTCGGTGCTGAAACTAGCGTTCACACTATCAATATTAATTATTTTAGTTTTTGAAGAAAAGCAATTTGGTCCGTTTTCTGCCATAAGTGTAATAGTATAATTACCACTGTTTTGGAAAAAATGAGTTGGATTTTCTAATATACTATTATTTCCATCGCCAAAGTTCCAAGCAAATTTTTCTGCATTATTTGAAGTGTTAGAAAAAAAGATTTCAGAATTTTTGCAAAAAGTATCATTAGCTAATACAAAATTTGCTTTAATTGAACCAATTTTAATATAATTATCCTTTGTAATGTTTTTGGAACAACCAATTTTATCTGTAACAGTTAATTTTATATCATAATTTCCACTATCAGAATATACAATAGAAGGATTTATTAATATTGAGCTTGTATTGTTGCCGAAATTCCATAAATAATTTAATGATGTATCATTTAAGGTAAGATTAGTAAAGTTTACATTATATGGTTTATCGCACAGAATACTATCAGATGATTTAAAATCAATTATTGGTAATTCAGATGTTTTAATAAACTCATTTATAAATTTACTGTTTTCGCACCCATTTTGGTCGCTAACTTTTAAAGAAACATTGAAATTTCCAGAATTTTCAAATGTATGAATAGGACTAGGTTCGTTACTCATTTGTCCATCGCCAAAAATCCAAATATGCTCTTGAAAAACCAAATTATTTGGTGAAATATCTTTAAAAGAAACACTTAAAGGAATACAACCTTTTTTGGAGTTTGTAGTAGTAAAATCGACAACAGGTTTTGGATATACAGTTATATAATTCTTTTTTAAAATTGTGTCAATTGTATTTCCTTTTGAAATTATCAATTTAACATCATAAATGCCTGGTAAAATATAAGCAACCTGAGGTTTAGATAAATTAGATTGATTTCCATTTCCAAAAGTCCAATAAAGTATTGCTGAAGAATCAGCATTTGTTTGAAAATTAACTAATAAAGGCACACATCCGTTGGTATTATCAGCCCAAAAATCGTTTTGTGAATATACATTTAAAGTGATAATAGTGTATATTAAAATTCCTAAAATAAATCTCATAATAATAATTATAATTCTTAATAAATGTAATTCGAGAAATTGTTACATTTCAGAGTGAATGAGCGTAAAATTTAAATTAGGTATTTTTACTTAGAAAAATAATGTAATTACTTAAATTTTTCTTCGTAGAGGATTAACAAGAATATAGTCGGTTAGTAGTGTTATTTTTTGAATATTTCTTCTTGTTTTATAACTGAATAATATTTAAAAATCAGCTTTGTAACAATTCTATAAAGGCTTTTTCATCAATTGGTTTTGAAATAAAATAATCGCATCCGGCATTGAGTGCAGCTATTTTAGCTTCATCAAAAACATTAGCTGATAATGCAATAATTACTAAATTGTTACGGAATTCTTTTATCAGCTTAGTAGCTTCTAGTCCATCCATTATTGGCATTTTCATATCCATCAAAACCAAATTTATTGAATTATTTTCTTTACAAATCTGAACAGCTTCTTGTCCGTTTACAGCTCTTATTATAATAGCTCCAAATTCGTTCAATAGCATTTTTGCAAGAAGATAATTTCCATCATCATCTTCAGCAATCAGAATTGTTTTATCTTTTAAATCGGAGGTGGTTTTTATAATAAGTCTTTTTGGTGTAGTTGTTTCTGTTTGAATATATGGCAAAGTAAAATAGAATGTAGTTCCTTTATCTGCCTCAGATTCAAACCAAATATTTCCATCCATTTTTTCGACCAATTGTTTTGTGATTGGCAACCCTAATCCAATTCCACGGAATGTTGTAATTTCGTTTTTAGCTTTATAAAATCTTGTAAAAATCATTGTAGCATCTTCTTTTGGTATTCCAATCCCAGTATCTTTAATGTAAAACTGAACGGTTGTATTTTCAATTATCTTGTAACCAAATTCAACTACTCCTTTTTTTGTGTATTTTAATGCATTTGAAATTAAATTGTTAAGTATTTGACTAAGTCTTATTTTGTCAGCCAAAACACTACCACCTAAAACATTACGATTATACTTTAGTTCAACATTGTTTCTTTTTAATTTCCTCTTGATTAGCTCATTAGCAGCAAGGATGTTTGTAAGTATTTCTTCAATATTTAATGGTTTTTTATTTATTGTTAATATACCTGATTCAATTTTTGATAAATCAATAATATCGTCAATAATTTGTATTAAAACATTTGAGTTAAAATCAATAATAGAAGCAATTTCTTCATAATTATATACACAATTGGCACCTTTTTGGGCAATAATTTTAGAAAAACCCACGATACTATTTAACGGTGTTCTAATTTCGTGACTCATGTTTGCTAAAAATGCCGATTTTAGTTTGTCGCTTTGTTCTGCTTTTTCTTTTGCGACTCTTAATTCGTCATTGATTGATAATAGAGAGTTCTCTGCTTTTATTTTCTCAGTTACATCATTTATTAGAACTAATTTTGCTTTTTTATTATTGAAAACAATTTCATGTCTGATTATTTCAACTTGTATAATTTCTCCATTTTTCTTTTTATGAATAAAGACTCCAACATTAGTAATACCATTGTCAGGCAATCTAACTGCTTGTTTTAATTTTTCATTTTCAGACTCAGGTCTAATATCTAAAATAGACATTTTTAAAAACTCATCTCTTGTGAAGCCATATTTATCAATAAATGCATTATTTACAGAAAGAAATGCTAGAGTATCAATATCAAAAATTGACATAGGCATTGGGTTAAATTCATATAACAATCTATATTTTTTTTCACTTTCTTCTGCTTTTTCTTTTTCTTTTAAAATTTCTAATTCTGTTTCCTTCCTCTCTGTAATATCTATATATGTTCCTAGTACACCATATACTATTCCTTTAGAATTTACTAGTGGGACTTTGTTAGTAATAAGAGTTATATTTTTCCCAGCAGGTGTTGTTTGA
>MENC01000248.1:26080-32992 GCA_001768155.1 Bacteroidetes bacterium GWA2_30_7 | reverse complement strand
CAATTTCTTTTTTGGTTTTCATATTTAAAAGTCGTTATTTTATTAAAAAATTTTACAAATATATGCAATCGCTAAATTTACCTGCATATCCTTTCAAAATAAAATCCGTTCAAGATAAGAATTATATTTTTGATGAGATAAGAAAAAAATATGTTTTTCTGACACCCGAAGAGTGGGTTCGACAGCATTTTATTATGTTTATGACTGAATATAAGAACTTTCCAAAATCATTGATTGGGGTTGAAGTTCCAATGTCGATAAATAATTTAAAAAAACGATGCGATATTGTGTTTTATAATTCTTCGGGCAAATCGTTAATTTTAGTTGAGTGTAAAGCTCCAGAAATAGTTTTAAATAAAAATGTATTCGACCAGATTGGTATTTACGATATGGTTATTTCGGCTGGTTATTTTATTGTTACAAATGGACTTGCACATTATTGTTTTATGGCTTCATCCGAAAAAAATAAGTTTGAGTTTTTGAAGGAAATACCGGAATATAATAATCTGATAATTTAATGTTTTTGTAATTATGTTTAAATTCTTAAAATATCATTAATATACTATTATATAATCACTTAATACATGTTCGTTTGTTGATATTTTTACTTAATACCGGCTTTGAGGTTCTTTCTATTTCCATTTTCTTAATATTTAAAACAAATAAAATTCAACAAAACAATATATTAAAAGTGTAATTACAGAATAAAATACATACCATTTTATATTCACAAATTTATATATTGTTACATCATATTTCTGATACAAAAATGATGATAAAATTAATTTTTCAATTAAAAATGCAATTACAGTTGCAATTGCTACTCCAGAAATTCCAATATAATTGACTAACAATAAGCTAAGTAATACGTTAATAATTATTTCTATTACAGAAGTAAATAAAATAATCTTCGTTTGTTGTAATCCTATCAATATCGTTTGAGGAAACAATAATCTGCTGATAATAAGTAACAAATAAATATTAAAAATTAAAGCACTTTCTGTAAAATTTGAATTGAAAATAATTGGAAATAATGTATTTGATAAAAGTAACATTACAATTGTAAGCGGAAATAACAGGTGCATTAATACTAATGACTTTTTCTTTATTTTATTTATCAATTCATCAAGTTTAAAGTCTTCGGAAAATTCTGGCAACATTGCATTGCTAAAAGCATTTGCAAGTAATACTGATATTGGTAATTCTCTAGCACCAAATCTGAAAATTGCAAAAGTAGCTTCATCAAATTTGCTTGTAATTATAAATCCATCAACATATTGTGCAGAACCTCCAAGAAATGAACTAACTATTAAGGGCCAAGCAAGATGCAAATGTTCGAAAATAAACTTAAATGATAATGTTAGTTTTGAATTTTGAAAAACCAAAACAATTAACCAAAAAAATCTGATTATTGAAATAAAAATTAATCCATAAAATACCCAAATAAGATTAAAATTAAAAATTACAGGTAAACAGACAATTAAAAGTTGTAAAATATAACTTATTAATCCATACTCAAGAATAAGTTTTGGTTTGTTTTTAAGTAAATAAATATATTCAATAATGTATGCAGGCGAACTAATAACTACATAAACAATAAGTAAGTTATAATATTCGATAAACGCACTATTTATAAGCTTATCAAGAATATATGCTTTAAATAATAATAAAATGATTCCACTAATAATTGAAAAAAATACAATTAGTAAAAATGAATTAAATAAAACAGGAGTTTTTTCTGTTACTTTATACAAAAAAGTATTGCTTTTTTTGTAAATTGGAAGTAATGCTTGTGTTAATCCTGATAACCAAAAAAATGTAACAGCAGTAGAAACAAATAAAAATGTTTCGTAATAACCTATATATTCGGTTGAAAATGAACTTTTTGCAAATGCAATTCCAATTAATAATAAAATTCCAAATCTTAAAATTTGAATTATTTGAAGGCTTGATATCTTTGAAATTTTTAACAAAAAACTTTAATTTTTAGGCTAAACGAATATAGATATAATTAATTATTATTTTAATTAAATGTTTTTGATAATTCACTTTTTCTATTCAAAAATATACTATATCTTTGCATTCTCAAAATGGTGGTTGTAGCTCAGCTGGTTAGAGCATCAGATTGTGGTTCTGAGGGTCGTGGGTTCGAAACCCATCATCCACCCTAAAAAGACAAATTTTAACAAGTTTGTCTTTTTTTTATTTCGGGATTTACCTTTGTACTTATTACAAAATAATCTGGTTTTATTCTACTTCCAGCAGAGTTTCCTAAAAGGGACTCTGCGTCAATTAATAACGCAGAGCCCTGTATGCAGAGACTCTGCTTGAGGATAATCAAGTGAGGAAGTTATTTTGAATTATTCACTTTGTACTTTATAAAAAGGAAAAGGCTGATTAAAATTTCTTCTAATCAGCCTTTGGAAACTATGGAACAAAAAAAACTATTCTTTAAAACTCAATGTTAAACTTGAAATTACAGACGGATTGAAAGGTTTTAAATTTTCAATTCTTGATTCTAAAGCTGTATAATTACTGCTTGGAGCAGTTCCTCCTTGAATAAATCCATAATTATTAAAATATCCTGGAGCTTGAGTATTTACAAGATAAGGAGCAATAGCAGTACTATCAGCAGATGGATAAGCTTGGTGAGCATGATTATAAAAAACATTATATAATGAATTAGTTTCTAAAATATCAGTTCTGCTTTCAGAATTTAAATCACTTGGAGGAAGTCCTACTTCAGCAATTCCAACATTTCCTGTCTGATTAGCAGAAGCTACGAATGCCCAGTTAAATCCGGTTTCGTTTGTAAAAAATTGTGCATTTGGATGATTTGAATTTCCATAAACATCAACTATATCTGCTTTTTTGCCGGCAAACATTTTTAATGTATTAATTGCGTATATATCAGTTGATAATGGAATTCCTGCAATTGTTACAAACATGTGAGCATCATATCCTAAACTTCCATCTTCGTTATAATCAATCCTATACATTGCATTAGGTATATTTGTATTTGAGGTTCTATCAATATTATAAGGTTTTAAAATAGCTATTCCCTTAATTGGATTAGTATTCCAAAACACCTGAATTGCTTTTCCACCATCAGCTTCGGTTGAAGAATTTGCATCAATAATAGTTAATTGAAACTCATAAGTTGTATTTTCAAATTGTGAATTTTCTATTACAACTAAGTTTTTTGGTCTTCCGTCTTTATCACCATTAAAAGTTGTTGTCATTGGTTTGTTAATTTCATATACAGCAATTGCAACCATTATATTTTGAACAATATTGGCAGCACTTTCACCAATAAATATAAAAGAACGTAAATGTTGGTAAATGTCATTTCCAGCTAAAGTGTCAGATGCAGTACTTTTAGTCTGCTTATTTTCTGAACTTATTGATTCTGGAATGTCAACTTTAAATCTACTTGGAACAATGTTTTTTTCAACTACTTGTGGTTCAGGCTCATCTTTTTTGCATTGAGTAAAAATAAAGCCTATTAAAAGAATAAAAACTCCTAAAATAATTTTGTTTGATTTCATAATAACTATAATTTAAAGATTAATAATTTGCTATTTGCAGTTAATACACAAATAATAAATTATACCCTTAGTTTATTTCGAAAATTAATTTGAAAATTATTTTTCTTATCAATTCCACAACTATAATTTACACAGATTGTGTAAATTAGCAAATATTGAAAATTAGTAAGCTTAATTTGCTTTCAGAAAAAATTAAACTCTGAAAGAGTTAAATATGAATAACCCCCAATGAAATTGGGGGAAATGATGTAAATGTGTAGCAACACTGAAAGTGTTGAATATCATTACTTACCCTTTTCAACTACTTCGTAGTTAAGTTGCATATTGATTACTAAACCCCCAATTTCATTAGGGGTTATTCACATTAGACCTACGGTCGCAACCTATGGTTGTCGTTGGGATTTTAAAAATCTCTGAAAACAAATTGAACTTACGAAAATTAACTCAGAAGTTTTTTTTGCAACAATAATACAAGTTTGTGTATATTAAATACAAATGTTCAAAAATGAGAATTTTTGTATAAATCCCTATTTTAACAGACCTTTTTTTTCAGACTTTATCTTTTTAAAAGCTGTCAAATAAATTTTTTTGATGCTGTTTTTTTCTTCATTTTGAACAATTTGCTCAACTACAGGAATAAGAGCTTTATTAAAATCTGTTTTTAATTTTAAAATTTCAGAAAGTGCAAATGCTGTACTCCATCTGACAACTGTGCCTTGTTTTTCGATATTGTTTAAAAGTTTGCTTGTGGCAACAGCAATTAATTCGGGATATAAATGAATTGTATTTCCGATAACTTTTGCCGATTCCCATTTAATTCGTGGAGCTTTTTCGCCAAAGTAATTTATAATTTTTGTTAATGATTCTAAATTTAAAATTGCTGGATTTGTTTTAGTTACAAATTCAATTGCTTCAATACATGTTGCTTTTTTAGTATCATTACTAGATTCTGAAAATTTCAAAAGTTCAGAAATTTCAATAGATTTATTTTGAATATTACTTGCTAAAAACTCAGTTAAAGCTTTTGATTTTAATGATTTATTTTCAAATATTTTGGATATTTCCATGTTAAATTTTCTTTCTCCTCAAATTAATAACATCGCCAATTTTTATTTCAGCACCTTCATTTAAATTATTCTTTTTATATAATTTTTTGAGTTTTACTCCATAAAGTTGTGAAATAGATTGTATTGTTTCGCCTTGTGCAACTGTGTGAGTTTCAAATTTTGCTTCTGCTTTTGAGCGTTTTGGCTGAATATAAAGTGTTTGCCCGATACTTAACTTACTATCTTTATCTAAATCGTTGTATTTGTATAATTGCCAAAGCATTACATCAAGTTCTTTCGATATTTTGTAAAATGTGTCGCCTTCACGAACTTTAATACATTTAATACGATTTGTAAGAAAAATTTCTCTACTTCCAGATGTTAAATATACGTTATCAATATTGGCAAGCGGTGTATTTTTAATAGCTCTATAATCGTCAAATTTAAAAAGAGAATTATCTTCTATAATTTTTATTAAAAGTTGTGGATATTTAGGATTAGTTGCATAACCGGCTTTTTTTAATCCATTTGCCCAATCTTTATAATCAGCAGATTTAGAATCAAATAATGATTTATATCTGCTACCATTCATTATAAAATCTGTATGGTCTTTATAAGATTCATCAACATTTTTATATTTTCTGAAACATTCATCTTTTGCATCATCGTCTTTAAATAATTTTTCGCCTTGCCACGAATTATGGCATTTTATTCCGAAATGATTATTTGCCATTTTCGCTAATTCGCTATTTCCATTGTCAGATTCTAACATTCCTTGCGAAAGTGTAATGCTGGCAGGTATTCCAGAACGCTGCATTTCTGCAATAGCAATGTTTTTATAAGCTTTTAAATAATCTTCTCTCGAAATCTTAACATCAGATTTTTGAGCTAAAGTTGATAAATTAAAAATTATCAAAAGTGAAAAAACGAAATGTAACTTATTCATACCAATTGCATTTGTAACAAAAGTAGAAAAAATAGAATAGAATTGTATATTTGTATTTTGATTGTAAATATTTTTTAGCCAATTGTTAAAAACTTTTTTTAATGAGACTTAAAGAAATTGTAACAAAAGTTCTTGAATTTGATTCTGAATCAGAATTTAATACACAAGATTCGGATTTAATCAAAATTGCAAAAGCAAATATTAATCATGCTTATTCTCCTTATTCAAAATTTAGCGTAAGTGCTGCAATTCAATTAGATAATAATGAAACAGTAACCGGAACAAATCAAGAAAACGCTGCATATCCATCGGGTTTATGTGCCGAAAGGGTTGCAATGTTTTATGCAAATTCAAAATTTCCTGAATCAAAACCATTAACAATTGCAATAGCTGCATTTACAAATGGCGATTTTTTAGAAGTTCCTATTCCGCCTTGTGGTTCGTGCCGACAAGTTTTATTAGAATCCGAAATCAGATATAAATCACCAATTCGAGTTATACTAATTGGAAAATCAAAAATTTTCTTGCTCGAAAATGTGAAATCATTGCTGCCATTGAGCTTTGATGGGGGATTTTTGAAGGTGAAATAAGAAGAAGGAAGTTAGAAAATTCTAGAAACTATTCAACTATTTATTCACAAACATTCTCAATCCTCTCGTTTCCATTTATAACTGGTTTTTCATTTTCAATGTCTTGCAAATCTTCGTCGCAATATTGTTCTGCTTTAGTTTCAGATAAAATTGCACCAGTTTCAGTATTTGTCATTACAACTTTGCAATTTTTACATTTCTTGCATGAATAAAATACTGAAAACGAAAATATGAGTATAATAAAAATAAATTTAGACATCTATTTTATAGAATATGAGCCGTTTGTATTAACTGATATTTTTGCTAAAGTTTTGTTTTTAAGAAAATAATCGTAACCTTCTTTCAAATTTTCTAAAAGTATAGCTAATGTTTTTTCGTTATATTTTGTTTTTAGTTTATTGAAATTTTCAGTAGTTAATTTTGCAGGGAAAATATAAACAGGAATATCTTTTTGTCCATTATTTTTAGCTTCAACTGCAAGAATGTAAAGTTCTTTAATTAAGTCGTCTGTTATTGGCATACAGCCGATTGTAACACATGAGCCATGAATAAAAATATCTCCTCCAAGATTTCCTTTTTGTCCAAGAATTTTATCAGAACTATTTGGATAGTTTACGCCTAATGATATATAAAAATTGCTATAAGGATTAAACCTATCTATGTGATAAAATCCTTCAGGAACCTGATAATCGCCTTGCTTTCTTTTTGGACCAATTGTTCCAGATGAGGAGCAAATCGGAAATTGTTTTAAAAGTATAAATGTATCTTTATCAGAAGGTTTA
>MENC01000248.1:0-26052 GCA_001768155.1 Bacteroidetes bacterium GWA2_30_7 | reverse complement strand
TGAATATGCAGTTTTAACTCTCGAATTTAATAATTGTTGCTCTTTAAAAGATTTTGTTTGAGCTAACATATTATTACTAATTATTACCGAATAACTTATTAATATTAAGAAAATTAGCAGAAGTTTAAGCATTTTATTTTTTTAGCTATTTTTTTTAGGTATATCAAATCTTAAAATAAACGGAACAGATTTTACTTTCATATCATCCATATAAGGTTTAAAATATTCACGAACTGGACCATAGCCAATAATTTCTTTGGAGAAAATATTTTTTTGATAATCGAAAGTCCATTTTTCAATAAAAATCAATTCGGTAATTTCTTCGTAAACTATTTCATTTTTAACGACTTTGATTTCGGGTTCGCCAGTCTCAACATTTTCAACTTCAACTGTATCTGTTGTAGCACCAAGTGAAAGTAAAATATCATTTTCGACTATCATTTTGGGCTCTTCACTAAAATAATCATACGGAGTGATTTCTTTTTTCAATGCTTTGTTTATTAACGATTTCACAAAAGGTTTAGTGTCGAATCCAACAAGTTTAGTAAATAAAGAATCGCAAGCAGAAAGTTTAACAACGTATTCTGCTTTTATTGAAATCGTTTCTGATTTTTCAGCTTTTACCGAATCATTTAAGTTAATTTTAAAAAGAAATCTATTTTTTAAATCTAAATGTAAACTATCTTCAGGTAAATAACATTGATAGAAAAAAGATAAATCTTTAACTTTTTTTTCAATTTTCATAGTTGAACTATCATATAGCCAAGTTTCATTAAATATTAATTCATTAAAAAACTCATTAGTTTCTTTTTTTGAAAACTGGCTCTGAAGGCTTAAAATTATTTCATTAATTGTTTCAATTTTAAGTGAAGCTTTTGCAAAATCAGTTGCTTGGGTTTTATTAGTTTTAATATTTTCTAATATTTTAGAACCAAAATCTGAATCATAAAACTGAGATAAAATTGGCAAATTTCCATCATTATTATCAGCAAATACGCTGTAAGTAACTTTTTCGGCAAGTACAACAGGTTTTGCACTTTCTTTTGTACATGAAATTTGAAAAATAACAATTACAACTAAAAATAAAAATAAATTTTTCATAGTTTAAAGTTTAAAATTTTTTAATTAGGTAAAGGTAAAAAAATATAATTGTTAAATTGTTATATCGTTTAATTCAAAAATTTTAAATTTTCCAAGTATTAATATCATCATTTATTCCACGTAAAAATTCATCTATTTTTAATTTTTTTCTGTTTTGAAGTTGAATTTCTTTAACTGCAATAAATTTATTATCAGAACATTTAATATGAAAAAAAGTTTTATTATCTGAATAAATATTATTGTTGGTATTTTCATTCTCGACAATAACTGCTGAAAAAATTTTTGCAGTAAATGTTGAGTTTTTATCAGTAAATTCTGTCCATGCAGCAGGATATGGACTCATTCCTCTTATGAAATTATAAATGTTTGTAGAACTGTCGTTCCAATTTATTTTACAATCGTTTTTAAATATTTTAGGAGCAGGCAATAATTTTGAAAAGTTATTATTGAAACTTTCTTGAGATTTAATAATAATATTCTTATTTACTATTGTTTCAACAGTTTCTACAATAAGTTTTCCGCCAATTATCATTAGTTTATCGTGCAGGGTTCCAGCATTATCGTTAGGTGCAATAATAACTTTTTCTTGCATAATTATATTTCCTGTATCAATTTCTTTTTCTATAAAAAAAGTTGTAACACCAGTTACGGAATCTCCATTAATTATTGCCCAATTTATTGGTGCAGCTCCTCGATATTGAGGTAATAATGAGGCATGTAAATTTATAGTACCACATTTTGGCATTTGCCAAACAATTTCCGGCAACATTCTAAATGCAACAACCACAAATAAATCAGCATTTAACAGCAATAATTCGTTAACGAAATCTTCTGATTTTAAATTTGTTGGTTGAAGTATTTTTATTTTTTTTTCTTCAGTATAAATTTTTACAGCTGATTTTTGAAAAGCCATTCCTCTTCCGGCTGGTTTATCAGGTGCAGTAACAACCGCAGCTATATTAAAGTTGTGATTAATTAAGTTATCAAGCGTGTAAACCGCAAACTCGGGAGTTCCCATGAAAACAATTGAAATTTTTTTATCTAAAGCCATTATATTTTTTTATTTATAATCAAAGTTCTATATTAGCAAGTATCTTTGTAAAAATAAAAAATAATCGGATGAAAAAAGACATTCATGAAGATTTAATAAATAAAATTAAGAAGCTTGAAATAGAGAATCTTGAATTAAAGACTAAAATTTCTGATTTTGAGTTAAAAAAAGTATTCAATAAAGAGGTAGATTTAATTTTTAATATAAATTTTTTAAATTCTGTTTTAGATATTATTCCATTTCCAATTTTTTATAAAGATATTAATGGAAGATATGCTAATTGTAATAAAGCTTTTGAAGCTTTTTTTGGAGTTAAAATTAATGAACTAAAAGGAAAAACTGTTTATGATATTACTAGTAAAGAAATGGCTGATAAATTTTCTGAAAAAGATAAAGAAATACTAGTTTCAAAAAAACAATTTTATGAAGATAAAGTAAGAGATATAGATGGAAACATCAAAGATATAATGTTTTATAAAACAACTTTTGAATCAGATAATAAATCAGTTGGAATTTTTGGTGTTATGGTTGATATTACTAAATTGAAAAAAGCAGAAAATGAACTTGTTAAAGCAAAAGAACGAGCCGAAGAAAGCGACAGGTTGAAATCTACTTTTTTGGCAAATATGAGTCACGAAATCCGCACTCCAATGAATGGAATAATCGGATTTTCAGAACTTTTAAAAGATGATACAATAACACCAGATGTCAAAAATGAATATATTGGTTATATAAATTCTTGCTCATCCTCTCTGATAAATTTGATTGATGAAATAATTGATATTTCTAAAATTGAGGCAAAACAAATAAAAATTAATAAATCAGAATTTTTACTCGATAATTTATTAAATGAACTTTTGGGATTTATCGAAGAAGAAAAGAGAAGAAAAGATAAAAATCAAATTAATATAGTACTTAACAAAGAATTAGAAAACCTTCATATATATACAGATTCAAACAGATTAAGGCAAATATTTTCTAATTTGCTTGGGAACGCCTTAAAGTTCACAAAATCAGGAAGTATCGAATTTGGATATTTGCTTCAAAGTAAAAAAAATATTCTTTTTTATGTAAAAGATACCGGAATTGGAATTCCTCTTGAAAAACAATCTTTAATTTTTGACAGATTTAAGCAACTTGATGAGTATAATGAAAAAATTGAACGTGGTGCCGGTCTTGGATTAGCTATTTCACGTAGTTTAGTTGAACTTTTAGGTGGAAAAATCTGGATTGAGTCAACAATGGGTATGGGTTCTACTTTTTATTTTACAATTCCTTATGTTACAAATAGTGTTGTAAATGAACCAATTATTGACACAAGTATTTCTTCATTTGATAATATTTGGGAAAACAAACTTATTCTGATTGCAGAAGATGATGATATAAATTTTATGTTTATTAAAGAAGCATTAAAAAAAACAGGATGTAATATCATAAGAGCAGTAAATGGTGAAGAAGCAATTGATTTTTTTAGAAAAAGAAAAATAATTGATTTGATTTTACTTGATATTCAAATGCCTAAAAAGAATGGAATAGAAGTACTTAAATATATCAGAAATACTAATAAAGAAATTCCAATTATAGTACAGACAGCTTATGCTATGGCAGATGAAAAAACAAAATGTACTGAAGCCGGAAGTAACGATTATTTTTCAAAACCACTTCATATAAATAAATTAATGACAGCAATTGAAAAATATTTGAACATAACGTAAAGAGAACTGAAATTATTAAATTGATATATTGTTACATTGATAAATTGTTAAATTGTCTGAACTAGGATTTTTAGGATTTGAAGATTATAGGATTTTTTTAAGAGATTTAATCTTCATTCTTTAATCCTACAATCCTTTAATCTTACAAATCCTTGTTCAGACAGATTGTTAAATTGTTATGTCGAAGTAATAAACAGCGTAGCAACCACTTAACCTTTAACCTTTTACCATTTAACCATTTAACAATTTATCCATTTATGAGTATATATTTTGCAACATATATTTAGTTTTATATTTTTGTCGAATAAAAACTTTAAATAAACAAGATTATATGGATATGAAATTAAGGTATGGTGGGGATTTTCTAACACAAGAAACAAAAGCTTCAGATATATTTATTCCAGAAGAGTTTAACGAAGAGCAAAAAATGATTGAGCAAACTTGTTATGACTTCTTGAATGCAGAAATTTATCCCATTATGGATAGAATTGATACCAATGAAAACGGTTTGATGAGAAGCTTGATTAGTAAATCCGGAGAACTTGGTTTATTAGGCATATCTGTTCCAGACGAATACGGTGGTTTTGAACAATCGTACTTAACTGTAATGAGAGCAAACGAAGCTATCGGAGGAACCGGCTCTTTTTCTGTTGCTTACATGGCACATACCGGCATTGGAACTTTGCCATTACTATATTATGGAAATGAAGAACAAAAAAGAAAATATTTACCAAAACTTGTATCAGGCGAATTAGCTGCATCTTATTGTTTAACAGAGCCAAATGCAGGTTCTGATGCTAATTCTGGTAAAACAAAAGCAACACTTTCAGAAGATGGTAAATATTATATTCTGAATGGGCAAAAAATGTGGATTACAAATGGAGGATTTTCCGATTTGCAAACAGTTTTTGCTAAGATTGATAATGATAGAGTTTTAAGTGCATTTTTAGTCGAACGAAATACAAAAGGAGTTGTAGTAAATGCCGAAGAAAAAAAGATGGGAATTAAAGGCTCTTCAACAGTTCAAATATTTTATAACGATGTAAAAGTTCCTGTCGAAAATTTACTTGGAAAAAGAGGCGAAGGGTTTCGTATTGCATTAAATATATTACATATCGGCAGAATTAAACTTGGCGCAACTACCGTTGGAGCATGTCGTAGAACTGCAAGTATAGCAGTTAATTATGCAAACGAAAGAAAGCAATTTGGAGCATTAATTTCTTCGTTTGGAGCAATTAAGCATAAATTAGCAGAAATGGTTATTAAAACATTTACAAACGAATCTGCAGTTTATAGAGCCAGTAATGATGTAGAAAACGTTATAAAATCATATAAGGCTAACGGGAAAACTTATGGTGAAGCGAATATTGAAGCCAATGCTCGTTTTGCTGTTGAATGTGCATTATTAAAAGTCTTTGGTTCAGAAGCACTTGATTTTATTGTTGACGAGTGTGTTCAGGTTTTTGGCGGTATGGGATTTTCTTCCGAAGCTGCAGCCGACAGACCTTACAGAGATTCGCGAATAAATAGAATATTTGAAGGAACAAACGAAATAAATCGTTTGCTTGTGGTTGATACAGCTATGAAAAATGCAATGAAAGGCGATATTGATTTGCTCGAAAAAGCTGCTGAATTATTAAAGAATGTAAATAAAGTTAAAGCAGAAAAACCCGAAAACCACAATTATTATTCTGATAAGATGAAATTTGTTCAGAATTATAAAAAAGCTGTACTTTTATTAACAGGATATATTTACGAAAAATACAAAAAATCATTAAGCACAGAACACGAGCTATTTATAAACCTTTCTGATATGATGATTAATTTATATGTAGCCGAATCGACAATACTCAGAGTTGAAAAAATGGAAACATTAAAATTGGTCGATTCTATTGATTTATACAAAGATATAACAGATGTTTTTGTTTACGATGCCGGAGAAGCAATACGTAAAGCCGGCTTAGATGCAATTTATTCTTGTGTCGAAAAAGCTGATTTAGAAACGTTTGGAAATGCAATAAAACGCCTCACCGAAACAGCTCCGGTTAATGTTAAAGATGCCAGAAGGCGAATTGCCAATAAATTAATTGAAGATAATCGCTATAATTTTTAAAATTTAATAAATAGGGAGCATAAAACTGCTCCTTTTTTTATTTTTGAATTTTAGATTTACAATGAAAACATTATTTATAAAAGGTCAAAACAACAAAACTTCTGTTTTAATAGGTAATTCACTTAACGAGTTAACCAACTATTTAACAGCTAATACAATTATTATTACCGATAGCAAAGTAAATAGTTTATATAGTCATTATTTTAATAATTATAAAATCATAGAAATAGGAATTGGAGAGAAAAATAAAACTCTCAAAACAGTTATTTATATTTATGAAAAATTATTAGAATTTGAAGCTGATAAAACGACTTTTTTATTAGGATTTGGTGGAGGAATTGTTTGCGATATCACAGGTTTTGTGGCTACAACTTTTATGCGTGGAGTTCGATTTGGCTTTGTTGCTACTACATTATTATCGCAAGTTGATGCTAGTATTGGTGGAAAAAATGGTGTTAATTTTAATGGTTTTAAAAATATTGTCGGCACAATAAATCAGCCCGAATTTGTAATTTGCGACCCATCAACTCTTAAAACTTTACAATCAAAAGAAATTTCAAATGGATTTGCAGAAATAATAAAACATGCTTTAATAGCTGATTTTGAAATGTTTAAAATTCTTCAACTTAATTCAAAAAAAGCTTTGAAATTAGATACAATAATTATCGAAAGTCTTATATATCAGTCTATAAAAATTAAATCAAGAATTGTAAACATTGATGAATTTGAAAATCACGAACGAAAGAAATTAAATTTCGGACATACTTTTGGTCATGCAATTGAGAAAGTATATAAATTTTCTCATGGACAGGCTGTTAGTTATGGAATTGCAATAGCTTCAAAGTTATCATATAAAAAGGGTTATATAACAATTGATGAATACAATTCAATAATATCACTTTTAAAACTTTATAAACTTCCGGTTAAATATAATTTTGATTTTAACTTATTATTGGAATCAATTATAAATGATAAAAAAAGAGAACAAGACTCAATTAGTTTTATTTTATTGAAAAAAATTGGTGAAGCACATATCGAAAAAATTTCAATTAATGAGTTAAGTTTGTTGATTAAAGAATAAATTATGAAAAGCCAATGAATAAAAAAGACACGCAAGAGAATAATAATTTTTTAAAAAAAGTAAAGATTAGACAGGATTACAGGATTAACAAGATTAAAACTGCAAATCATGTAAATCTTGTAAATCCTGTCAAAAAAATAAATTCAGATGAAAAGTTATTTTTATAAAATATTAATAATCTTCATATTATCAATTGAAGTTATTTCGTGTAAAAATGAAAATAAATATGAGGTAACAGAAAATGGTGTTAATTATAGATTTTTTGTACATAACGAAAATGCCCGAAAACCTGCTGTTGGTGAAATTATTGAAATAAATATGAGATATTATACCGAAGACGATTCTCTATTGTTTGATACAAAAGAAGTTCCCGGAGTTTTCAGAATGCAGGTTAAAGACCCAAAACAATTTTCTGGAACTATTGACGAAGGATTAGTTTATATGAATGAGGGCGATAGTGCTGAGTTTTTAGTTGATGCAAGTTTTTTTTACTTGAAATCTAAAAAAGTAGATGTACCGAGCTTTATAAAATCCGGTAGTAAATTAAAGTTTTATATTAAAATTAATAAAATCCTGACTCTTAAAGAATTTGAAGATGAGCGAAGTATATTAAGAGTTAATGAAGAAAGCGACGAAATGAATCTATTAAAAGACTATCTTCAAAAGGCAAACATTACAATTAATCCCTCTCCAACAGGACTTTATTATATTGAGGAGTTAAAAGGAAATGGGCGAAAACCAAGACTAGGAAATCCGGTTGTAATAAATTATACAGGAAAATTTATCGACGGTCAGATTTTCGACTCTTCTTATGACAGAAACGAACCTTTTAAATTTATTTTCGGAACAGGCCAAGTTGTTTCAGGGTTAGACGAAGGATTATCGAATATGTCTGAAGGCGGTCGAGCTATATTAATTATACCTTCAATAATTGGATATAGTGATAAAGGAAAAGGCGAAAAAATTCCACCTTTTTCTACATTAATATTTGAGGTAGAGTTAATTAAAGTTTTGGATTAATAATAAATCAAATTCATTTGCAAAACGTTATTCTGGTTTTGTTTTCGTAAAAACAATGTAATCGCCAAGCTTTTTATATTTTTCAAAATTAATTTCCGAAAGCTTTTTGCCGTAAGCAACGCTGGTTACTACCAATGGTTTTATACTAGCATCAAACTCTTTAAGTCGTTGAATTATTCCAAAATACTCTTCGGTGTGAAAACTTCCGTTCAAATGTAAAATTTTAGATTCTGGATTAGCCTTATGATATTGAAAAACAGAATATGCCATTGTAGCATCCCAAAGTGAATGACCTGGAATAATATCTAATTTTTTCGATGTACTATCAATTGCTGTAATTTCTTTCATTTTATTTTTCTTTTTTGGCGAATCGTCATTTCCAAGATTTCTTAATTTTTCGGCATAATCGCCCGATGCAATTTCGTAAGGAAGAGGAGCCATTGCTTTTTTTGCTTGTTCTGATAGCAACATTAGTGTGTCAAGCCCAAATTTATTTACAAGGTTTACATAACGAAAAGGAGCATTTGCAGCTATTACCTTAAACTTATGGGCTTTTGCAAATTCAACCATTGGTCTGTAATCTTTGTAGTTTCCCCAGCAACGGGCATCTTTTTGAAAGTAGCTTTCTTTAATGCGACCTTCAAGATATTCATCAAGAATATATTGAACATCTCTGTCGAACATTTCCATCGAAAGTGCCGTTTTATGACTATATTTTTCGTAAATCATTTGTAGTAACAAATACTGAACATTATGTGTTATAATATCAGTATGTTGCTCACCATAAAACATAACGTCATATTTTGCAAAATCATCAATAATTACAGATGGTTCAACAACTTTTCCGTCTTTAACAGAATAAATAATATATTCGCCTTTAGAAATATCTGTAATTTGCGAAATGCCTGATAAACAAATACCAGACATTAAAATAACAATCATAAAAAACTGTTTAAAAATTTTCATACATATATTTTTTATAATCCTAAAGCTTCATTCCCTTGTTCAAATACTATATCTTTTGGAATACCGGCAGTTGCGAGTTTATCTAAATCTTTTTGTAAACTTTCTTTAACAATTCCGTCGGTTGCAATCCACGATTTAATTGCATCATAGTTTCCATCGCCTTGAATTGTAAGAATTTTTTCAGTCATTGATGCTACAGCTTCTTTCATTTTATCGAAGTTTACACTGTAAAGCCCTGTGGTTTCGTTACGTGTAAATGCTCCAACTTGCTCAAAATAATAAAATGTAATCATATTGGCTTTTCCATGTGCACTTGCTGCTCCAAATCGAACCGAACGAAAAATTCCAGCCATAAAAGTTGCATAATTATTTTTTAAATCACAATCAGGTAGTTGTCCCATTTCGTTAAGTTTATCAACTAAAAATAAACCCATTAAATCGGCTTTTGCTTCTTCAATTGCACTATATTGTTCTTTAAGGGCATCTCTTACTGTTCCTTTTTTGGTCAAAGTATTTTTAATACCTAATCCATGTCCAACTTCGTGAAACATAACATTTTCGAAAAATGAATCAAATTTTATATATTGTCTTTGGCTTTCGTCGATTAACACGTTGCTAATTGGAAGCACCATTTTGTCGAACTTTGCCAACATTGAGTTTTTAAGCTGCAATTTTCTTGTGCCTTTCTGAAGCTGAACTTTTTCGTCGTTTGGTAAATTTATCGCAATTGTTTTACCTCCTGCGTTACAATCTCCAGCGTAATATAATGTATAATAAACTCCTAAATCTGAATCACTGCCAGGCTTTTCGGCTTTATATTTACTTTCAACCGGAAGTTTAGTTTGTAATTCGGGAAGAAGTGCTGCAAATTTTTCGAGTTTTTTGCTCCACTCTTTGTCTTTTAAAAGCAAAAAAGATTCGTGAGCAGCTTTATATCCAAATAATTCATCTTCATAGTTTTCGATAGGTCCAACTACAAAATCAATTGTATTGGTTTTCATACTCATCCATGCAATATCACTTTCAAAATAGTCATCAGTTTGTAAAGCTTTTGCACGTAATTCTAAATATTTTTTCAAACCTGCATCTTCGGCTAAAACTGCGGCTTGATTAATTAAATCAACTGCTTGAGCAATTTTTTCTTTAAAAAATTCGTGATATGGAATTGTGTATAAAGATTTATCTTCTTTTCGTCTGATTACAGTATATAAACTGGTTTTGTCGGGAGATTCAAATTTTTCAAATTCTTCTTTTGTCATATCTTCAGGATAAAAAAATGCACCGGCAGCTTTAACCCCGTATCCATTTATAAATGATTTATTTCCATCAAGATTATCCCAAGGTCCGTAATTTATCAATGCAAATTTTTTAGTAGCCTCATCGGTAATTTTATTTAAAAATTCTTCTTTATTTCCAATTCTTTCGAGCCAAAAAATATCGTCCATTATTTTAGCAACATCAAGCAACAATGGGAGCATTTTACGTTCGTTTACGGTTAAAGAACTTAAATCTGTAGATAGCTTTACTACAGCATATTCATTAATCTTTTTTTGCATTTCGGTATTTGTTTGAGTTAAAGTGTCTGTTTGAACTTCTGCATTTTGATTTGATTTATTTGTGCAATTGCCAAAAATTAAAATAGACAGAATTAATGGGGTAAAAATTTTTTTCATAGAATCAATAATTAAGTAAATAATTGGTAGTAAAATTATAAATATTTATTTTTTAAAACAAATGTTATTAAATGTGCAGTATTTGCAGGTTTTTTCATTTTCAGTCTGATTAAAGTTGAAATCGGGCGAAAAAATATTTGCTAAAATGCTTTTTAAATTTAATTCAAACTCTTCAAATATTTTATGATTAGAATCAATAATTTCTTTATTATCTCTAACGCCAATACTTAAATTATTATCTGAATTTTCGCTAAAAAAAGTATTAATTGAAAAAATTACAGGATTAATAAGGTTTAAATTATCTTTTGAAATCATTGTATAAAAAAGTAATTGAAAAAAACCTTTTAAGTTATCGTGTTCACCATCAAATAAATGTGATAATTCAGCAATATTTTTTTTATCACTACCCGATTTATAGTCGATAATTCTTGTAATTCCGTTTTTCAAATCAATTCTGTCTATAATCCCTCCTATTTTGATTTTTTTAGATTCATTATCAATTTGTAGAGCAAAAAATTTACTCACTGACTTTTCAAGTGCTGTTATTTCAAATGGAGAATATTGTTTGTCTATTTCGAGAAGCTGAAAAATATACTTTTTTAAAACTTCAAAAATCAAAATATTTCGTCCATGTAATTGATTATCTGATGCCAGATTCAAATCTTTGAACGATTGCATTAGCTTAGAATCAATTACATGGCTATCTGATAAGATTTTTTCAATATCAGATTTTTCGATAGTTTTCCCTTCAAAATCTTTATAAATTGCATAAACGGTATTGTGAAATAAACTTCCAAACATCATTCCGTCAATATCTTCTGTCAGCATTTCGGGTTCTTTTATTTTAGCAATATATTTAAAATAAAATTTCAATTGACATTCAATGTAAGTATATATTGCAGAAGGAGATAAAAATTTATTTTCATCAGTAATATATTTTGATAAAATATTTATACTCTCTGTATCTTTTTGTTTTGAAATAATTCTTTTGCTCTGAATTTCAGGAACTAATGAAATTGATTTTTCTATAAGTTCGTGAACTGTTTCATATTTCAATTGATGAAGATAACGGCTCATCTCACCAGTATTTACTCCATAAATATCGTTATTGTAAACAAAGTAAATATTTTTTGCTCGTTGAATTAATCTATAAAAATAATATGAATGAATTGCTTCGTATTGTTCAATTGTTGGTAAACCAAATCCTTTTCGGATATTATACGGAATGTACGAAGTAGGATTAATATTTCCCGATATAATTCCTTCATTAGCAGATAAAACAATTAAGTTGTCGAAATCTAATAAACGAGTTTCGAGTATTCCCATAATTTGCATTCCCGAAAGTGGCTCACCTTCGAAAGGGATTCTTAAAAAAGATAAATGAGTCTTTATAATGTTTACTAAAGTTTTATTTTGAAAACCTATTTTTAAACTTATTAAAACAGCTTCAAGTTTTTTTAATTCATTGATTATACATAAAGTAGCTTCATAGTCAATATTAAATCCTTCTTTATTTTTAATTATTTCGTTAAAGATTGAGCTTAATAAATTGATAAGATTTTCGAGAGTTAAATCATTTTCAAAAAATTCGTTCCAAACTGGAAAATCTTTTAAATCGCTGGTTGTTAAGTAAATTATATTATCAGAGATAATTTTATATACAAAATTTTCTGACTTTTTATTTTTTAAATATTTATTATTAAAGATATTAATGATATGCTTTGAATAGAGCTTATTTTTATTAAAATTTTCGGTATAAACTTCCAATATATTTAATATAAAAGAATAAATATAACTGTTTGTAACTGGGTAGCCCATTGTAATATTAACAGAATCTAATTTAGCCGGTAAACTATATATTAATGGAACTAAATTTTTTTCATCAGCCAAAATAATTGCAGTATTATCGAATTTTTTTGTATTAATTTTATTTTCTGAAATAAGCTCATTAATAATAGTTGAGGTTATTTTTGTTTCAGAAATTTTATTAGGAACTGGAATTATTTTAATCTCTTTCGGAATATTAAACGATTCGAATAATTCATTGTTTTTAAGCTCATTATCAAACAAATTGAGATTATTTCTTATAAAATAACCTGCTTCGTGATTAATATTTTTTAAATAATAATTATCGTAATCCCAATAAAATAATGCTTTTTTTAAAGATTTAATGTGCTTTGTAAATTCAATTTCGCACTTATCAAGAGCATTAAAACCAATAAAAATAACTTTCTTAAAAGGCATCAATAATTCGATTTTTGATAAATTATTTTCAATCACATCTCTATAAATCATTCCTTCATAAGCAATTCCTTGAGCAGAGAGATTTTTTTTGAAAATAGTATAAATATCTGATAATAAATCCCATAATGTTTTGAAATTGTCTTTTTCGTTAGAAGATTTTGAAATATTAAATGAATTCCAAAAATATTTAATTGCCTCAATTTGTTCGGATGTTAAATATTCGAAATTATCTTCAATTTTATGAATTTCAGAGATGTTTATAAATAACTTGTTTGCGTTTACACGGTTTTTATCAATTTCGTTAAAGTCGGCTAAAAGAATTTTTCCCCAATAATAAAAGTCATCGAATTTTTCCTGAGATTTTGTAATTAGAGCGTAAACCTCAAATAATTCAGCCAAAAGAATTAATTCGTCAGCTTCTATAAAATTTGAATGTTTTTTTATTTCGTTGTTAATGGTTGTAAATGTTGGAGTCCAAATAGGATTTGAAATTATTTCAGACAAATAAGCTTTAAAAAACAAACTGGAACGTATGTTTGGAAATACAAGACAAAGCTCTTGAAAATTGTTTTTGTGCTTATCGTACAAATCTTTGGCAACAAATTTGAGAAACTTATCCATCTTCAAAATTAAGTTTTAAATATATTAAATTAATACAGATTTATTAAATCAACAATTAATTATTGTTTAGTAAATTTAAATAATTCAATTTTGAAAAGAATAATTTATTATTTTTACAATTAAAATATAATAAACAAGCTATGAAAAATTTATTATTGATTGCAATAATTTTCGTTGTAACTTCATTATCAATGAATGCACAAAAGAAAGCAGAAGATTTTTACAGACAAGGAGAATTAAAATCTAGTTTTTTTGATAACGACGGTGCTATTACAGAATATCTGAAAGCTTTAGAAATTGATTCTACATACGAAGAAGCTTACAATAAAATCGCATTAATCTATTTTAATAAAAAAGATTATCAAAATGCAATTAAATATATGAATTCATATATTCGGTTTAAAAATGATAATTCTGATGCTCTGTATATTAGAGGAATGGCAAAATTTTCAAATGAAGATTTTCAAAGTGCTATAAACGATTTTGATAATGCAATTAAGATTAATCCAAAACATTTACGTTCGTTTTATGCAAGAGGGTTAGTTAAAAATAAAATTGGAAATTTTTCTGAAGCTGTTAACGATTTTGATGCTACATTGAATTTAAAAACTAAAGGAAATGATAAATTAGAATTTGCTGATGCATATTATAATAGAGCAATTGCTAAGAAAAATTTAGGAAAAAATGAAGATGCATGTTTAGATTTTAAAAAAGCGGCAGATTTAGGTTCAACTGAAAGCGAAAAAGCAATAATTAATAATTGTAAGTAATTTATTAACTAAAATAGAACAAAAATGTTTGGCGATTTAATGGGTAAAATGAAAGAGGCTCAGGCTGAAGTTGAAAAAGTTAAACAAAGACTTGATTCAATTACAGTTCAAGGAGATGCGTACAATGGAAAAGTGAAAATTGTAGCAACAGGAAACAAAAAAATAGTTGATGTTAAAATTTCAAAAGAGTTACTTTCTAATAAAGAAGAACTGGAAGATTATCTGGTTATTGCAATAAACAATGCTTTAAAATCGGCAGAAAATGTTCATGACTCCGAAATGCAGTCGGTTGCAAAAGGTATATTACCGAAAATTCCAGGATTATTCTAATCTGGAAATATTATTTGTTTAATTGTTTACCTTCATAATATCCTAAATATTACTTCTAAATGGTATTCAATCAAGAAATTCAGCTCATTAATTTTAATATTTTTAAACAATTTGGAAATTTACTTAATTATTCATCATGTCGAACTGGTGGAGTAAGTGAAAATCACCTAAGTAGCCTTAATTTAGGCTTTACAGTTGGCGATAATCCCGACAATGTAATTGAGAATAGAAATCGTCTAGCTGCTAAACTTGGAATTAATGCTTTTGATATGATTTTTGCCAAACAATCCAGCGAAGACGGTATTGCGATTGTTGATTCGTCAATGAAAGCCACAAAAATAGGCGAAATCCATCCAAAGCTAATAAATGTTGACGCATTAATAACAGACGTTCCTAACTTATGTATTTCAGTTCTAACAGCCGATTGTGTTCCTATTCTGATTTACGATTCTCAGAAAAAAATAATTGCTGTAGTTCATGCAGGATGGAAAGGAACAGTTATGAAAATTGTTTCAAAAACAATTAACAGAATGACAGAAATATTTAAATCTAATCCGAAAAATTTATTTGCCGTAATTGGTCCATCAATTAGTCCATCTGTTTATGAAGTCGGAAAAGAAGTTGCTGAGGTTTTTCAAAATGCTTTTGAAGGTTATGAAAATGAAATTTTAAAGCCAATTTCTGAAACCAAGTCGTTGCTAAATATGTGGGCTGCAAATCAAATTTTAATGGAAGAACTTGGAGTTCCAATTTATCAAATTGAAATAAGCAAGTATTGTACATATTCTAATCCCGATAAATTTTACTCTGCTCGTTATAACATGAATAATACCGGACGATTTGCAACAGGAATTATGTTGATTTAATTTTATAATTTTGATGAAAAAAAAATCAATATAATAAGTAAATTTTTCTACCTTTCGAGTAACTTCATTTAAATATTTATTTATGAAATTAACGGCAATAAAATTAATTATTTTAGTATTTTCCATAGCTTTAATTAGTTGCCAAAATACTAAAACAAAAACCATAAACAACACATCAAATAATACTGATAATGAACAACCTATAAAAGCAAATACGATACATTACGAATCGGTAAAAAATTCAAATATTAACTACGCTTATTATTTGCCCGAAGGCTACGATTCTACAAGAAAATATCCAGTAATTTTCTTTTTCGATTCACATGCAAAAGGTACTCTTCCGATTGAAAAATACAAAAAAATTTCAAGTGAATATAACTTCATAACAGTTGGTTCAAATAATTCTAAAAATGGGCTTCCACAACAAGAATATTCAAATATTATTTCATCTACTTTCAGGGATGCAATATCTAAACTTCAGATTGACACAGCCCGAATCTATACAATGGGTTTTTCTGGCGGTGCAAGAATAGCCATTTTAGCTGCTTATGAAACCGAAAAAGTAAAAGGAGTTGTTGCATGTGGAGCAAGCTTTCCTTATCAGCCATCAAATAAACTTGCGTTCAACTTCTTAGGAATTGTTGGCAATCAGGATTTTAATTATCTCGAATTTGAAAATATGAAACCAATTTTAGATAAAATTCATGCAAATTATCAAATAACAAACTTTAATGGAGTTCATGAATGGCCTTCAGACAGCCTTTTTGAAGAAGCAATTCTTTGGTTTGAATGTAATGCAATGAAGAATAATTCAATTCCTAAAAATGAAAAATCTATTAATAGAACAATTTCAATATTTGAAAATCAAATTACAAATTATGAAAATTCAAATTATATTTATAATGCTTACTTAAAAACAATTACTCTGATTAACTACATTAATAATTTAACTGATATTTCTGAATACACAAAAAAACTAAATAACTTAAAAAATAAAATCGAAGTAAAAAATTCACTAAAAGAAATTGAAGAATTAAAAGTTTTGGAATTAGTAACTCAAAAAGGATATTACAATGCTTTTCAAACAAAAGACACAATCTGGTGGACATCAGAACTAAAAAATATTGAACAAAAATGTGCCACAAACACTTTAAGAGGTCAGCTATTTTTTCGAATAAGGAATTTCCTTGGAATTATGTGTTATTCAAACTGTAATTCAGCAACTAAGCAAGCAAATATCGAATTACTAAAAATTACATTATTCGTTTATAAAAATGTGTCAGAAAATAATCCAGATTATTACTATTTTACTGCTTGTTTAAATGGTTTACAAAACAATAAAAATGCAGCTATCGAAAATTTGAAAAAAGCAATTGAATTAGGATTCAACGATATAGCACAAATTCAAAACGAATATGCTTTTAATATCATCAAAGGAACTCAAGAATATTCAGTACTAATGAGCAATATTCAATAAATCAATTTGCGTTTTAATTTTACATAATTTACCTTTACAACACTTACTCTCTAAATTAATAAAAAATGAAAAAAATTATTGTACTCGGTGCCGGTTTAGTTGGAAATGCAATTGCTCTTGATTTGGCTAAAAATCATGATGTTACAACTATTGATATTAATCCTGAACCACTTCAAAAGTTATCAGAAGGTTTTGGAATAAATACCATTGTCGCTGATTTATCTGACGAAAAAACAGTAAAAAATCTTGTTAAAGATTATGATTTAGTAATAGGAGCTGTTCCCGGATTTATGGGTTTTAAAACAGTTAAATATGTGATTGAAAGCAATAAAAACATTGTTGATATTTCATTTTTTCCAGAAGATTTATTCGAATTAGATGAATTAGCAAAAAAACATAATGTTACGGCAGTTGTCGATTGCGGAGTTGCACCAGGCATGGGAAACATAATACTTGGTTATCACAACGAAAGAATGAAAATCGAAAACTACAAATGTTTTGTAGGAGGATTACCATTAGTTCGCGAATGGCCCTACGAATATAAAGCAGTATTTTCGCCAATCGATGTTATCGAAGAATATATTCGTCCAGCCCGTTATGTCGAAAATGGAAAAGTAATTATACGAGAAGCACTTTCCGACCCCGAACATTTGTTTTTTAACCATGCAGGAACTCTCGAAGCATGGAATTCTGACGGACTGCGTTCGCTCATCAAAACAATGAATATTCCGAATATGATTGAGAAAACAATGCGTTTTCCAGGCACAATCGAATACCTGCGAGTGCTTCGTGAAACCGGTTTCTTCTCTTATGACGAAATTGAAGTTAAAGGCATTAAAGTCAGACCAATTGATGTTACAGCTAAATTATTATTCCCAAAATGGAAACTTAAACCGGGTGAAGGTGATTTTACTGCTATGAGAATAATTATTGATGGACACGAAAACAATATTTACAAAAATTACATTTATAACCTTTACGACAAATACGACCAAGATACCAATACAATTTCAATGGCTCGAACAACAGGATATACCTGTACAGCAGTAGCTAACTTAATCTTAAACGAAGATTTTAATCAAATCGGGATTTGCCCACCCGAATATCTTGGAGTGAATGAACAAAATTTCGCATTTATAGTTAATTATCTAAAGGATAGAGGTGTTAACTATATTTTAGAAACCATTTCACAATCGACAGGAATTTAGAGATTTAAGAAAATGATATTAATCAATTTTAATACATCTGTCTTCATCCACTTCGTTTGGGAATTGCTCAACTACAAACAATTTATCAATAACCAAAAATATCAACTAAATGTATAAAACATCTTTACTTTTAATAGTTTCCGCCCTTATATTTCAACAATGTAAACATAAGCCTGATGAAATAAAGCCTAACAATGATGGTCTTACTAATCCCATAAGCCGAATTGAATGGGAATTTAACCGACTTAAAGACCCTATAACAGGAAAAATCCCTGCAAACATTCGGAAACTTGAATTAGATTTTGCAAAAAAACTTCCAAACGATGCTGAACAAAAAAACATCATTTTTAATTGGGCATCACGTGGACCTTGGAATGTGGGAGGCAGAACCAGAGCAATGGCACTTGATGTTAACGATGAAAACATTATTCTAGCAGGTGGCGTTTCAAGTGGAATGTGGCGTTCGGTTAATGGCGGTCAAAGTTGGACTAAAACTACTGCTAATGACCAATTGCATAATGTAACATGCTTGGTTCAGGATAAAAGAGTTGGAAAAACAAATACTTGGTATTTCGGAACTGGCGAAGCATATGGTAATTCTGCCAGCGAATCGTATTCGGCTTTTTTTACCGGTGATGGAATTTTCAAATCAACTGATAATGGACTTTCTTGGCAATCAGTTACATCTACTGCAACTAATAGCCCTCAACTTACAAATAATTTTGATTTAATATGGAATATTGCAGTTGATAATTCTAAAGATACAGTTGACATAATATATGTGGCTGCGAAAGCAAAAATTTATCGTTCTGCCGATAGTGGAGATACTTGGACTCCAGTGCTACAAGGCGGAGTTACAGCTTCTTACTTTACCGATGTATTGGTAAATTCAACCGGAATTATCTACGCTACATTGAGTTCAGAAGGTTCTAAAAAAGGCATTTGGCGTTCAGAAGATGGGATAAATTATACCAAAATTATGCCTTCTAATTTTCCTGCAAATTATAATCGCTTAGTTATGGCTGTTAATCCTTCAAACGAAAACGAAGTTTATTTTCTTGGAGTTACACCAAATTATGGTCAACAAAGTACAAATTTTGTTGGTGAAACAGAATGGAATAGCCTTTGGAAATATACATACATTGCAGGAAATGGTGCAGATACAAATGGTGTTTGGGTGAATTTATCTTCAAGTATTCCGAACAATCAAATTTCAACTTTTGATAATTTTTATGCTCAAGGTTCTTACGACTTAACAATTGCAGTAAAACCTGATGAACCAAATGTAATCTTTATTGGAGGCACTAATTTATATCGTTCTACTGATGGATTTACTACTCCTGCAAACGTTTCACAAATAGGCGGTTATAAAATTGGTACTACATTTCCCGATTTCAAAGTTTATCTGAATCATCATCCCGACCAACATGTGTTACTATTTTCACCTTCAAACCCAAATGTTTTATTCAATTCTAATGATGGTGGTGTATTTAAAACTCTTAATTGTAAAAACGATACAGTTGCTTGGACATCATTGAATAATGGATATTTAACTACTCAGATTTATGCTATTGCAATTGACGAAAATAACGAAAACGATAAATTCCTTGCAGGTTTTCAAGATAATGGCAATTATTTTACAAATAATTCAAATCAAACTTCACCATGGAATATGCCTTTAAACGGCGATGGTTCGTTTATGTCAATTTCTAACGATGGAAATACTTATTATCTATCTATTCAAAATGGAAAAGTTTATAAAATGACTTTGGATAATGATGGAAACCCAACAGCTTTTGCACGTATCGACCCAATTGGCGGCAATAATTACCAGTTTATTAACCCTTTTGAATTAGACCCAAACAACGACAATTTAATGTATGTTGCAGCAGGTAAATATTTATGGCGAAACGATAGCCTTAATTATATTCCTTTAGCTGGAAACTACGATTCTATTTCCACAGGTTGGTTTAAAATGGGTGCATCTGCAAATTATTCTACATCAAATATTACTTCGATAGCCATTTCCAAAAATCCGGCAAATATTGTATATTATGGAACAACTTCAAAAAAAGTATTTAAAATAGAAAATGCCAACACAGGCGATCCTATTCATACTGCTATAAATAATACTACCTTTTTCCCATCAGGCACTGTTACTTGTATTGCATTAAATCCTGATGATGCAAATAAAATTATGATTGTTTACTCAAATTATAGCATTTATAGCTTATTTTATTCCGAAAATGGAGGAACAAGTTGGATTAAAGTTGCCGGAAACCTTGAACAAAATGCTAATGGCACTGGAACTGGTCCTTCGTGCCGTTGGGCTTCGATTATGCCGCGAGGCGATTCAACATATTATTTAGTTGCAACAAGTGTTGGAATGTTTTATACTACCAGTCTAATTGCAGATTCCACAGTGTGGACACAAGCAGGCTCAAATGTCATAGGAAATGTAGTTTGCGAAATGCTCAAAACTCGTGCTTCTGATGGTCTAATTGCTGTTGGAACTCACGGAAATGGTGCATATAGCACAACATTATTACCTGTTGGAATTAAAAATAAGTCAATTAATAAATCGGAGTTTAATTTATTTCCAAATCCTGCATCTGACAAAATATACATTAACGGAACTGTAAAAGAAAATTCTGACTTTAAAATCAAAATTTTCAAATCTAATGGAACACTTGAAACAGAATATAATTCAAAAACTAATTCTTCAAAAATCTTTGAATATTCTGTTTCTGTTGAAAACCTAGCCAATGGTATTTATTACTTCATTATTGAGATTGAAGGAAATGCTACAGCTAAAAAGTTTATTATACAGAGATAATGATTTTAATAGAAAATTTGATTGGTATTATTTGACAAAAGAGTTTATTAATATTATTTTTGTTATATTGAATAAATTATTTTAATAAAAAATATTATGACCGACATTTCTTCAAGAATAACATTAAATTCAGATGTTTGTAACGGAAAACCATCTATCAGAAATATGAGGTTTACAGTTACTCAGTTATTAGAATTACTTGCATCAGGAATGACTAATAATGAGATTTTAAAAGACTATCCGTATATTGAAAAAGCAGATATAGAGGCTTGTTTGAATTATGCTGCACATATAGCTAATACAAAAAAAGTAATCCCTTTTTCAGCTTAATATGCAACTAAAGTTTATTATAGATACTCAGTTACCTCCATTATTATATTCAGTATTTAAAAGATTTGATTGTAATGCTATTCATACTACTTTTTATCCAGATGGTCATCTATTAAAAGATAAACAAATCAGGGAAATTGCTATAATTGAAAACCTTATAATTGTTACTAAAGATGAAGATTTTATTGATTATTACCTAATTAAAGGAGCTCCACCCAAAATATTATTACTTGATATAGGAAATATTAATAATAAAGACTTAGTTTCCATTCTCGTCAAACAAATGGAAGAAATTAAAAAATCTTTTATAGATAATTGTGAACTTGTTATTATTCAACGAAACAATTTAATCGCATATTAAATAGAATATATAATGTCAAGCAACAGCATAGGAAAATTATTCACACTCACCACTTTCGGCGAATCTCACGGATATTCTATTGGTGGAATTATTGATGGATGTCCGGCGAATATTAAAATAGACTTTGCATTAATAAAAAAAGAACTCAAAAGAAGAAGTCCAAAATCAGAATTTGAAACCAAAAGGAACGAAATTGATGACTTTGAAATTGTATCTGGATTATACAATGGTGTTACATTGGGTTCGCCAATTGCATTTATTATTAAAAACACCAATAAAAGAAGTGTCGATTACGATAATCTGGAAAACATTTATCGCCCTTCGCATTCCGATTTCACATATTCAAAAAAGTACGGAATCAGAGACCCACGCGGTGGCGGCAGAGCATCGGCAAGAGAAACCACATCATGGGTTTTTGCCGGCGCTGTTGCAAAGCAAATTTTAAATGCTCATAATATCGAAATTGCTGCATTTGTTTCACAAATAGGTGATATTAAACTAGAAAAAAATCCCCCCTCTCCCAGCCCATTCTTTGCCGATTCGTTTATTACACGCTGCCCCGATAAAGAAACTGATTTGAAAATTCAAAAACACTTAAATTTTATTTTAGAACAAAAAGATTCTTGCGGAGGCATTATAACCTGTAATATTAAAAATTTACCAATAGGCTTAGGCGAACCTATTTTCGATAAACTCCCTGCCAGACTTGCACATGCGATGATGACAATTAATGCTGTAAAAGGTTTTGAAATTGGTGAAGGCTTCAACTCTGCCATTCTAAAAGGTTCTGAATATAACGACGAATTTATCGAAACAAAAAATCAAATCCGAACTAAAACAAATCATGCCGGAGGCACATTAGGAGGCATTTCTAATGGCGAAGACCTTGTTTTCAGAGTTGCGTTTAAGCCAATAGCATCAATTTTGCAAAAACAAAACACAGTTGACACAGATGGAAAAGCTACCGAAATTGAAATAAAAGGTCGCCACGATGTATGCGTTGTTCCAAGAGCAATTCCTATTGTGGAAGCAATGGCAGCTTTGGTTTTAGTTGATTTTTTGTTGATTGCAAAAGCTTATAAACTATGACATTAAGCTGGAACGAAATAAAAGAACTTTTTTAGCTCAATACTCACAAGCATTTACAAGCGAAGCAAACCGAATGGTTTTTTTGTTTGAGTTGTATGATAAATATACGGCTGATTTGTTTACAAAAGAAAAGGTGAAAAAATCTAAAAGAAAATTTATTTTAGAATAAATATGGATTCAAACAAAATTTCGGATTTTTTATATGAAATCTCACCAAATATATCATTTGATATAAGAAATTCATATGTTGATAATAAAATATATTTAAAAATTTCTGACCATAATTATTTATTAGAAAATACAGATTATTATTATAAAAATGAATTGAATTTTGTTCACTTTACTAATCTTTATTCTTTTCAGAATATATTAAATCAAAAAACAATAAGACTCACTAATTTACATAGCCATAATGATAATCAAGAGCTTGGTTATTCGTTTGGTTTTATTGACCATAAATACATAAATTGTAATTTTTCTAAAACACACATGTTTTCTTTATCAATGTGTAAAAGAGACTTGATGACTGATGAGAAATTAATTAATGATGAGTTTAATCTATGGCGATTATATGGTGATAATGGAAATGGAGTAGCTATTGGGTTTAAGATAATGAATAACCCTAAAAAATGGAGTAAATATCATTTGAGCGAAGTATATTATGAAATTGATAAACTTAAACAATTAAAAGAATTGTATGATAAAATTATATACTTTCTTAAGGACGAAAAAAATGTAATAGTTGATATAGGTAAATTATTAAGCTTTAATAAATCAGCTCTTTTTATGTCTGAAAAAGAGGTTAAAATATTGTATGATGAAACAGATTATTATAGTTTGGGAAAAAAAGATTTTTACGATTTAAGGTCGGAATATTATAATAGTTACAACTTTAAATTTGACATTTCAAAGTTATTAAATGGAAATTTTCATGAACGATTTATTGAATTACCTATTTTCTCTAATAATGAAGATGATTCTGTTCCTTCAATAAAAATCGATAAAATTTACCTTGGCTATAAGTATAATATTAGCAAAATTGATTATTTCGCTCTTTCAAAATTTGAATACCAAATTAAGCAAAAATTTGGTTATACTCCTGAAATAGTAAATTCTAGATTATTAAAATATTTTAATAAAAGAATGTAAATTATGACTACAAATTATAGTACAATTAAAACAATACTAAAAACATAATATAAAACAACCAAAAAATATTGAAAACAAAAGAGTTTCTGAAAATTTGTTAAGATTATAAGTTTAACTTTTAATATCCAATGTCCAAACGTCCCCACAAACCCAGCAAGCAAAATCTTGATAAAATTTCAAGAGCGCAGCATCCTAAAAATATTACATTTTACATTTTAAATATTACATTTTAAACCTCCTTCAAAAAAAAATTATAGTTTTGCATTTCCAATTTAAAGCTTAAAAAAATATGAAAAAATTAGCAGTTGTTGCACTTGGCGGAAATGCACTTTTAATGGCTGGTCAAAAAGGCACTATTGATGAGCAGGAAGAAAATGTTTACAACACATGTAAACATATTCTTGAACTGATTAAACAAGATTATAACCTTGTAATTACTCATGGAAATGGTCCGCAAGTAGGAAACATTTTATTACAAAATAATGCAGGTGCTCAGGTATATGGTATTCCTGAAATGCCACTTGATATTTGCGGAGCATACTCACAAGGCTTTATAGGATATATGATTGAACAACAACTTCGTAACGTATTGGAAGAAGTTAAAATCGACAGAGATATTATAACACTTGTAACTCAGGTTTTAGTCGATAAAGACGACCCTGCTTTTAAAAACCCTACTAAACCAATTGGTCCGTATTATTCAATTGAACAAGTAGAAGAATTTAAAAAAGCTAACCCTGAAGCTGTTTACAAAGAAGACCCAAAACGTGGTGGATGGCGAAAATTAGTTGCTTCACCAAAGCCTTTCAGAATTGGAAACAGAAAATCAATCGAATCATTAGCTCGAAACGGACAAATAGTTATTGCAGTTGGCGGCGGTGGAATACCTGTATTTTATGTTAAACCAAACAAACTTCAAGGAATAGATGCAGTAATTGATAAAGACTTAGCCTCTTCACTCCTAGCCCATCAAATAGGTGCAGACGAATTTTATGTATTAACCGATGTTCCAAAAGTTTGCTTAAACTTTAATACTCCACAAGAAAGAACATTAGACCGAATTACAGTTGCCGAAGCCAAAAAGTTTTTATTAGATGGCGAATTTGGCGAAGGAAGTATGGCACCAAAAATTAAAGCTGCTCGTGAATTTATCAAAGGCGGTGGAAAACAGTCAATTATTACAACTGCATCAGAACTTGGAAAAGAAAATTCAGGAACCAGAATAGTTTTGAATAAATAATACAATTTACGATTTGGGATTTACGATTTACGAATTTTCGTCATTGCGAGGTACGAAGCAACCTTTAGCTCGACGAAGTCAATCTCAAAGCAACGAACAATTTAACAAAGTAACAATGAACCTCAAACTCTTACTCCCCTTCCTTTGGAAGGGGTTTGGGGTAGGTCAAACTTCAAACTAATAACTACAAACTAATAACCAATAACCAATATGTCATTTAATTTAAGAAACCGAAGCTTTTTAAAGCTATTAGATTTTACACCACAAGAAATTAAGTTTTTACTTGATTTATCGTTCGATTTAAAAAAAGCAAAGTATGCAGGAACCGAACAACAAAAGCTTAAAGGAAAGAATATCGCTTTAATCTTTGAAAAAGATTCAACCCGAACTCGTTGTGCATTTGAAGTTGCAGCACTTGACCAAGGTGCTCATGTTACTTATTTAGGACCTACAGGTTCGCAAATGGGTAAAAAAGAATCAGTTAAAGATACAGCAAGAGTTCTAGGCAGAATGTACGATGGTATCGAATATCGCGGTTACGGTCAGGAAATTGTTGAGCAATTAGCTGAATTTTCTGGTGTTCCGGTTTGGAATGGTTTAACAAACGAATTTCATCCAACTCAGATATTAGCCGATTTTATGACAATGCTCGAACATTGCGATAAACCTCTTAATCAAATAAAATTTGCATATTTGGGCGATGCACGAAACAATATGGGTAACTCTCTTTTAGTTGGAGCTTCAAAAATGGGAATGGATTTTCGTTCAGCAGCACCAAAAAGCATTCAACCCGACGAAAAATTAGTTTCAA
>MENC01000247.1:3299-6640 GCA_001768155.1 Bacteroidetes bacterium GWA2_30_7 | reverse complement strand
TTGCAATAAACATTATTGCAATAATATGTTTTTTCCACTTGCTCATAAGCACGAAAAAACTTTTATTATTAAAGTAATTTTCCATTATTTCGTAGTTAAATTGTGATAAATTATATTGTATATAGCTATTTAAATATTGTATTAAATTTTTGCAATCGCTAATTAATTTTTTTTTTTAATACTATCAGTAATAATTAGCAATAATAAAGCTAAAATAAAAGCCGAAATAGTAGATACCAAAACAATTAGCCATCGCATTGGATATGTTGCTTTTTCTGCTTTTTCAGCTCTGCTAACAACAAAACGATGTGGTAAATCTTGTTCAGCATCAACCTTTGCCTCAATAAATTTTGCTTCAAGAATACTTAATTTTTCAGTTTCATAAACCATTAAATCTCTCAGCGAAACATAAGCTCCTCCATACAATGCTAATGTATCTAATTTTCCTTGAAGCATTTCTGCTCCTTTAATTCGCCCTTCTGATATTGCTGTTGCATAAGCATCATTATAAACTTCTGCTTGAGACTCGTAATTCATTATTCCTTTTTTTCTTATAACAGATAACGAATCTTCAAATTTTTTCATTTTTTCTTTTTGCGAAAGAAATTCGTGTTCAACAATTGCAAGTGCTTTTAGTGAACGTTCTTTTTGAATTCTGGTCATTACCGAATCTACTAAATCTGCAATATCGTTTGCAATATCGGCAGCTTTTTGTGGATTTACATCAAGCACATCAATCCTAACCGACATGTACTCTGTGCGTGAGAACATTATATTTTTATCAAATTCCTTTTTAAGTTTTGTTCGTTTATATTTCGAATCGTGTGAGATATTATAATGATTTAATAAATCAAATTTATCTATTATTCGGTTTCTAATCTGGTCTGAATAAAGAACTTGCAATAATTGGTCAACTTCTTCTTTATCACCAAATTTCAGAATTTCTTTTTTATTATTATTATCTGTTAATAATGATTGAGATATTGAACTGGAAGATGCTGGAAATAAAATAACACTAGACTCGTACCTGTCTTTTATAAAAAAAGAAACGATAGAAGAAACAAGAAAGGCTACAACTGTTACAATTGTAAGTATTTTGGTTTTGCTATTAACAAATGATAATAAGTCTATTGAGTCGAATGTAAAATCCTTTTTGTCTTCTGTCATATCAATTTTAAAGTGCACAAAAATAGAAAAATATTCTAAATATAATAGATTGTTATATTGTTATATTGATAAATTGTTCAAACTGATTTCAGAAAATATAATTAATTAGCCCGTAGTGCTTCAATGTCAATAAAATACTAAATATTAATAAATTTTTGTCCGTAGGACATTAGCAAAAAAGGGAATATGGCAAACCCCAATAGAAGATTTATACTATCCACGCTCATAACTTGTGTATTTTTATGAAAGTGAGAATGTGAGAAAGTGTGAAAGTGTGAGGGGAGATGTCTGTTTTCTCACTTTCTCACCTGCTCACTTTCTCCCCGTTTCTAGTATAACAACATTGTATATTCCATAAGTGAAAATAATAACCTATCGCTTGTGCTTTTATTGTTATTATTGCTCTACGGGCAAACTTTTTCTGAAAGCAAATTGAACTTACTAACAATTTAACCATGTAACAATTTAACAATGTAATAATTCTTTTTTCCTTTTTGTACTAAAATATATTTATCTGAAATTAAATCAGATAGCGAAACATTATATTCAATTTCAACTTTATTTTTATTAACACTTACGCCTCCACCCGAAATTGTTTTACGTGCTTCACTTTTACTGGGAAAAATATTGGTATTTACACTTAATAATTCAATAATATTTATACCAGGAGTAATTACTTCTTTTTTAACATCAAACATCGGAACTCCCTCAAATACTGAAAGAAACATATCTTCACTCATTTTCGATAAGCTTTCAAAAGTTCCTTTTCCAAATAAAATTTGAGATGCTTCTAATGCAGATTCATAATCTTCTGCTGAATGAACCATTGTTGTAACTTCTTTAGCAATACGATTTTGCAAAATTCTGAGATGTGGAGCAGCCTGATGTTCAACAATTAATCTATCAACTTCTTCTTTTGTAAGTAAAGTGAATATTTTAATATAATTTAAAGCATCTTCATCGGCAGTATTAATCCAATATTGAAAAAATTTATATGGTGAGGTTTTTTTAGGGTCGAGCCAAATGTTTCCTCCTTCGGTTTTGCCAAATTTTGTTCCATCGGCTTTTTTAATTAAAGGTGTTGTAATTGCATAAGCTTCACCACCTTCTTTACGCCGAATTAACTCTGTTCCGGTTACTATATTTCCCCATTGGTCGGAGCCTCCCATCTGAATTTTGCAATCTTTGTTTTTATACAACCAATAAAAATCGAAACCCTGAACCAATTGATATGTAAATTCTGTAAACGACATGCCCGATTCTAACCTATTTTGGACAGAATCTTTTGCTAACATATAATTAACTGTAATGTGCTTCCCCACATCACGAATAAAATCAAGAAATGAAATATTTTTAAACCAATCGAAATTATTTACTATTTCGGCAGAATTTTTTCCACAATTAAAATCCATAAAGCGTTCGAGTTGCTTTTGCATACAACTTAAATTATGCTCCAAAACCTCAACAGAAAGCAGGTTTCGTTCCTGCGATTTGCCCGATGGGTCGCCAACCATTCCGGTTGCACCACCAACCAGAGCAACAGGCTTATGACCACTTCGTTGAAAATGAACCAATGTCATTATTTGAACCAGACTACCAATATGCAATGAGTCGGAAGTTGGGTCAAATCCTATATATGCTGATGTCATTCCTTTGTTAAGTTGGTCTTCGGTGCCGGGCATAATATCGTGAATCATGCCACGCCATTTGAGTTCTTCGATAAAATTCATTTGAATATTTTTTTGTCAAACCTACATGAATTTTTTAAAATTCACAAAATCTGCATTTACTAATTGAATTTTCGATGCGTTTGCCCTGATAATTCTATTTATTTAATACAAATTTATACTTTTTATAAGTAGTATCTGACTAATTTATTAATTTATTTTACTTATTTGAAATAACCAATACATTTGCGAAATTTTATTTATGAATAATCCTAAAGTTACAATTTGGTCTAAAAGTTTTATTTTGCTCTGTTTGTCGGTGCTATTTATGGCTATTTCATTTTATTTTCTGATTCCTACACTGCCTTTATATATTAGTGAAGTACTGAAAGCGGATAAAAGTACTGTTGGAATTGTAATTGCAATGTTTACAATATCAGCATTAATTATAAGACCTTTTGCAGGTTTTTTTTTAGACAGAATTGGTCGAAAAATTATATTTATTAT
>MENC01000247.1:2709-3280 GCA_001768155.1 Bacteroidetes bacterium GWA2_30_7 | reverse complement strand
GGAGCAACTATTGCGGTTGATATTTTGCCTCCGCAAAAGCGAGGAGAGGGGCTTGGAATTTATGGCTTATCAATGCCAATTGCAATGGCTGTGGGTCCATTATTGGGTTTTTATATTTTGCACGTATCTAACTTCAACATTCTTTTTATTTCGGGATTTACTTTATCATTAATTGGACTTATTTTATCGCTTTATATTAAATATCCAATATATCAGAAACCGTCATCTCCAAAAGGTTTAAATTTTAATTCACTTATCGAAAAAAAAAGTTTGCCAATTGCTTTTAATGTATTATTTACATCGCTGCCTTATGGTGGATTAGTTTCATTTATTGCAATTTATGCTCCCGAAGCCGGTGTTCATAATGCCGGATTGTTCTTTCTGATTTTTGCTGTAGGAATTGGTATTTCAAGAATTTTTGCAGGAAAAATATTCGATAAAATAGGTCCAAAATTTTTATTTTTATTTGGTATAACGCTATTAATAATTGGCTTACCAATTCTTGCTTTATTTAAAAATCCATATGGTTTTTTTATTTCTGGTGCTTTGCTTGGAATTGGAAATGGTATAA
>MENC01000247.1:0-2697 GCA_001768155.1 Bacteroidetes bacterium GWA2_30_7 | reverse complement strand
GTCAGGCTATGATTAATAATATGGTTGATATTTGCAGAAGAGGAGTTGCAAATTCGACTTTATTTATTGCTTTCGATTTAGGAATTGGTTCAGGTATGATTATGACTGGTTTTTTAGCTGATAAAATCTCATTATCAAGTACATTTCTTTTATCTTCTGTAATATGTTTATTAGGATTTATTTATGCACTGTTTTTTGTTTTTAAACATTATGAAAGAAATAAGATAAATTTATAGATTTGTTTCAGGTTTGAGGTTCGTAGTTTGAGGTTTGTAGTTGTGAGTGGCGGTTCTCCCCTGAGGGGAGTTAGTGGGGTGTGAGGAGGATTGTTTTTTAGAAATTTAATTAAATAAATAATTATGAGAATTTTAACTGTAATTTCAATTGCGATGATTATGTTTTCGTGTAATATTAATTTAAAAGCTCCAGATTTGTTAAATGAAGATAACGGAATTGGAAAGTATTATGTAAATCTTGTAATAGACAGTATGATAAATAAATATGGTGCTTCTAATCAAGATAAAATTACAAAAGGTGTAACTCAGGTTGCTGAATTATGGCAAGAAGGCGATGGCAAGCTCGAAGATTTTAAAAAGTTCTGTTTAACAAATTTTTATAACGATGTTCAAGAATTTGAATTGTTATTTTACAAAATTTCAAATAATTATGAAGTTTTAAACGGTTACTTTAATAAAATAAGTATCGAACTTAAAAAGCCGCTTCATCTTGATATGGGCGATATAGGCGATATTGATGAGCTTTTTGGAAGTTACGAACCAAGTTCACATTTAACAGAAGATTTTTTTGTAAATAAATTAGCTTTTATAGTTATGCTGAATTTTCCACATTATAGCCTTGCAGAAAAAGCTGAAAAAGGAAAAACGTGGACTAGTAAACAATGGGCTTATGCCAGAATTGGCGATATTTATACATCACGTGTTCCTTCAGATTTATTGCAGAATTATTCAAATAAAACTACTTTGGCAGATACTTATATTTCTGAGTATAATATTTATATGGGAAATTTAATTAATTCAGATAATAAAACATTTTTTCCAAGTGAGTTAAAGTTAATATCGCATTGGGGTTTAAGAGACGAACTAAAATCGAATTACAATGTAGAAAATGGTTTTGAAAAGCAAAAAATGATTTATGCTGTAATGAAAAACATTATTTCGCAAGAAATTCCGGAAAGCGTAATCAATTCTAAAGAATATTTGTGGAATCCATCTGAGAACAAAGTTTTTAAAACTGATGGTACTGAAATTCATTTTCAGACAGAGGCTAATGTTCGGTATCAACATATTATAGAAGTTTTTAATGCTCAACAAAAAATTGATAAATATAACCCGCTTGAACCATCATACATACAACGAAAATTTGATGGAGAAATGGAATTACGTCAGGATGAGGTTGAAAAACTATTTGTTGATTATATTTCTTCTCCAACAATTAAAGAAGTTGCAGAATTAATCAAACTACGATTAGGTCGAAATCTCGAACCTTTTGATATTTGGTACGATGGATTTAAGTCGAGAAGCAGCATAAATGAAGAAGAATTAAATAAAATTGTTTCAGCTAAGTATCCTAATAAAGAAGCATTTGAAAAAGATTTACCATCAATATTAGTGAAATTAGGATTTCAAGCTGATAAAGCAGATTTTATTACTTCAAAGGTTGTAGTAGATGCATCTCGTGGTGCAGGACATGCTTGGGGTTCTGAAATGAAAGACGACAAGTCAAGGCTACGAACCAGAGTAGGAGAGAAGGGAATGGATTATAAAGGCTATAATATTGCAGTTCATGAATTTGGACATAATGTAGAACAAACAATTTCGTTGCATGATGTTGATTTTTATAGCCTTAGAGGTGTTCCAAATACTGCTTTTACCGAAGCTTTGGCTTTTGTATTTCAGGAAAGAGATTTGGAACTTTTGAATATTGAAAATAAAGATACAAATAAAAAACATCTGATGGCACTTGATAATTTTTGGTCAACTTATGAAATAATGGGAGTTTCGCTTGTTGACCAGAAAGTTTGGAAATGGCTTTACGAGCATCCTAAAGCAAATGCAGAAGAATTAAAAGTTGCAGTAAATACTATCGCAATTGAAATTTGGAATAAGTATTATGCTGATGTATTTGGAGTTAAAGACCAACCAATTTTGGCTATTTATTCGCACATGATTGATGCTCCGTTGTATCTTTCGGCATATCCGATTGGATTGTTAATTCAGTTTCAACTCGAAAAGCATTTCGAAACACACGATTTTGCAACAGAAGTTCAACGAATTTATAAAACCGGAAGATTAATTCCACAATTATGGATGAAAACAGCTGTAGGAAGTGAAATTTCTGCACAGCCAATGATAGAAGCGGCTACCGAAGCTGTAAAAGTAGTTGGAAGTGGGAAGATGGAATAGCTATGTGAAATATATCAATAGTTCGGTATATTTTTGTAATAATTTGAATATAAGTGATTTTCAATTGCCACGACCTTTGGTTGTTGAGCCTGTCGAAACACAGGTCATGGATTTAATTAATATATTCAAATTTAGGGCTTTAGCCCTTTTAAAAAATGTAAGATGAAAAAAATACCGAACCATTGATATATGTGACGATGTTGTAAATTTATTAGTTTACCATTTTTTACCAAAAAAAATATTTGACAAAGATTTTAAAACATTAAGTTTGTGA
>MENC01000246.1:19818-28939 GCA_001768155.1 Bacteroidetes bacterium GWA2_30_7 | reverse complement strand
CGAAGTAGTTGAAAAGTTTAAGTAAGGATATTCAACACTTTCAGTGTTGCTGCACATTTACATCATTTCCCCCAATTTCATTTCGACAGGCTTATTTCGACATGCTCAATACATCGCAATGCACCGCATTGGGGGTTATTCACATTAGACCTACGGTCGCAACCTATGGTTGTCGTTGGGATTTTAGAAATCTCTGAAACCAAATTGAACTTACCAAATTTATTAAAGCAATTAACTAAAAACTAAACCTAAAAACCAACAAACTATTCACAACGTATCATGTTTTAGTTATAAAATTTGAAATTTTATTTTAATTCATAATTTCGTAAAAAAAATAATTGTACTTTTATCTGATTTTCAAAAATTATGAATTTATTTTATCATATCGGTCGATACACTGCTTTACTTTCTAAAGTTTTTTCAAAACCAGAAAAAACTAAAGTTTTTTTTATCAATTTATTTAAGGAATTTGAAATTATTGGTGTAAATTCTTTAGGAATTGTTGCAATTATTTCGGTTTTTATGGGTTCGGTAATTACAATTCAAACTGCATATAATATTGAAAATCCGTTATTGCCAAAATATCTTATTGGTCTTACTGCAAGAGACTCTATTTTATTAGAATTTTCGTCAACAATAGTTTGTCTGATTTTAGCCGGAAAAGTAGGCTCAAACATTGCCTCTGAAATTGGAACAATGAGAGTTACCGAACAAATTGATGCACTCGAAATTATGGGTGTAAACTCTGCATCATATATAATTTATCCTAAAATTGTTGCAGCTATTTTAATTATTCCATTTTTAACAATATTCAGTTCTATTATTGGAATACTTGGAGGATGGCTTGGCGGAGTAATGGCAGGTGTAACATCTACCGAAGAATATGTATATGGAGTACAATATTCATTTAATCCATTTTATGTTACTTATGCTTTAATAAAAACATCAGCATTTGCTTTTATTATAACTTCTGTTTCAGCATATCAGGGTTATTTTGTTTCGGGAGGAGCTTTAGAAGTTGGAAGAGCAAGTACTAAAGCAGTAGTTTACAGTAGTATTGTAATTTTATTATTTAATTTAATACTAACTCAATTAATTCTTTCATGATAAGGCTTGAAAATGTTTCAAAATCATTTCCTGATAAGCAGGTTTTAAAAAATATTAATGCAGTTTTTCAGAAAGGAAAAACAAATTTAATAATTGGTCAAAGTGGCTCAGGGAAAACTGTTTTATTAAAATCTATAGTTGGATTGCATAACATTGATGAAGGAAATATTTTATACAACGACCGTAGTTTTACTTGCATGAATTTCAAGGAGCGGATGGAAATCAGAAAAGAAATAGGAATGGTATTTCAGGGAGGAGCATTATTCGATTCATCAACAGTTCAGGAAAACGTAATGTTCCCGTTAAATATGTTTACCAAATTATCTTATGATGAGAAACTTGAAAGAACAAATTTTTGTTTAAAAAGAGTAAATTTAGTTGATGTTAATAACCTTTATCCCTCTGAAATTAGTGGCGGAATGAAAAAAAGAGTTTCGATTGCTCGAGCTATTGCATTAAATCCAAAATATTTATTTTGCGACGAACCAAACTCAGGGCTTGACCCTGTAACTTCTATTGTGATTGATAATTTAATAAAAGAAATAACCGAAGAATATCAGATTACAACTGTAATTAATACCCACGATATGAACTCAGTAATAGAAATTGGCGACAATATTATTTTTATTTATAATGGGGAAAAACGGTGGGAAGGTTCAAAAGATGAAATCTTAAATACAAAAAATAAAGAAGTAAACGATTTTGTTTTTGCTTCAGAATTAATTAAGAAAGTAAAACCTTCAAGGATTTAGGATTTACGAATTAGGATTTACGGACACTGAGGTGGTACATTGAGTGTATCGAAATGCTCTCGAAGTGTAGGATTTTGAAATTAGAATTTAGAATAATGGATTACAACAAAATAGAGAAAGAACTGGGTAAGCCTAAAAGAAAAAATTTCTTTTTCAATTATTTAACCTCTGGTTATACCGGAGGATATGAAAACGAGGGCGTTAGAAAATGCTTATTGATAAATCTGTTTACTCATATAGCCTTACTTGCTGTAATTGGTTTTTGCATAAAAGCATTTATTGATGGAAATAATTCTTATGGTTCTATTTTACTAACATTCTTTTTTTTCGTTCTTGGTATAATTTTATTTTTAAATTTTTCTAAAAATTACAAAATATCATCACTTTTGATGTCAATTGTAATGTATTTATTATGTAATATTTTTATAATTACCGGAGGCGAAAGCAGTACTGCAATTCTATGGAATTATACATTCCCGATAGTCGCATTTTTTTCTTTGGGAAGAAAAAAAGGAACTTATTTTGTAACTTTTACATTTCTAACTTTTGTAACACTATTGTTTTTTGAACCTATTCATATTGCAGAATACTCTAAAGCTTTTAAAATCAGATTTTCTGCATCTTATGCTGTTGTTAATTTATTATTGTATGTATTTGAATATATACGAGAAAAAACCTATTTATCACTTGTAGAATCAAACGAAAGAAAGACTTTTTATCTTAATCAGGTTATACAACAAAAAGAAGAAATAGAAACTCAATCTGAAGTAATTGAAGAAACAAATAAAGAATTAGAAAAATTATCAATAGTTGCCCGTGAGACAATTAATTCAATTGTTGTTTTTGATGAAAAAGGCAAGCCAGAATGGGTTAATGAAGGATACACAAGATTATTAGGTTATACTTTAGAAGAGTTAATTCGTGCAAAAGGAGATAATATCCTTAATATGACCAATGATGAAAAAATCTTAAAAATTATTAAAGATTGTTATAACAATGGAATTGCAGGCACATATTCAATACAAATAGAAGGGAAGAAAAATAAAAGATTGTGGATTCAAACAACATTGACCCCTGTTTTAGACGAAAATGGTAAAGTAAATAGGATTGTTGCTATTGATACAGATATTTCTAAACTTAAAGAATCTGAAGAAGAAATTCAACAACAAAAAGAAGAACTTGAATCTCAAAGTGAATTACTTACAATAACAAATAAAGAATTAGAGAAAAAAAATACACTTATAACCGACAGTATAAATTATGCCAAAAAAATTCAACAAGCTATTATTCCTTCAGAAAGCATCTTTAAAGAATTTTTTTCAGATTCGTTTGTGTTTTTCAAACCAAGAGATATTGTTAGTGGAGATTTTTATTGGATTACCCAATCGACAACAACGGGCAATACCCCATTGTTAATAATTGCAGTTGCCGATTGTACAGGGCATGGTGTTCCGGGTGCTTTTATGAGTATTATTGGTATATCATTATTAAATCAGATTGTTAAAGAAAAAGGGACGACCAATCCTGACGAAATTTTAATGTATCTTGACGATGGGCTTAATAAAATTCTAAATCAGGGAAGTAGTAAAAACAATTATGAAGACGGTATGGATATTACCATATCTGTTTTTGATAAAAACAAAAAACAAATTTTGGTAGCATCATCTATGCAATCGGTTTTTTTAGTTCTTGATAAACAAATTTCTATAATTAATGGCGATTTAAGTTCGATAGGTGAAAAAATCCGTGAAGTGAAAAAAGAATATAAACTACACGAATTTAATTATCAGAATGAAGCCATTGTTTACATGTGTTCAGACGGTTATCAAGACCAATTTGGCGGTGAAAAAAATAAAAAATTTACTGAAGTTGGGATAAAAGCCTTGTTATTTGAAAATCATGAACAACCAATGATTGAACAGCACAATATAATTAAGCAAAATTTCTACGATTGGAAGGGCTTGAAAAAACAAACAGACGATATACTAGTTGTGGGATTAAAGCTCGAATCTACATTTAAAATGTTGTAATTTTAAATTTAAAATAAATCTGAACTCCATACAAAATTTTATTATGGTAACATTTTTTTAAATAGCATTTTTTCGGGAACATCTGAAAATTCCGCAACTACATGTTTCCGCCAATCAAATTCAAAGCTTCCATAGGTTTCGCTTTTATTCGTGGGTGTATCTATCTCGTCTTCATTAAAAGTTAAAAAGTATTGAAAATTTTGAAATGTATTATATTGTCTGAAAACATAATTTAAAGTGTTTATCATTGTTTTTTTTGAAATTGCATGAAAAACTCCGTCATGAATTAAAAAGTCAGGCAATTCACGATTAATTTTTATATTATTTAGATAAACCATTAAATCGTAAACAATAATTTTAAGACGAAAATTTCCTAACGCATCAGCTTTTGGTAATTCCATTTGGATTTTAAATGGAACTTGATTTGACTTTGTATTTGCTTCTTTTTCTATAATGAAATAAGCATTTTCGTTTTCTTCATCAATAAAAATTGCATGTTCCAAAATCTCATGAAACAAACGTTGCAATGTGTCTATTTGTTTGTTATAATTATTAAGGTCATTTATTATTGAACGGCGAAGTTCTGAAACAGTTACTTCCAAATCGAAAACAATTTGTTTTAAGTTGTCAACCTGTTCTGTATAATTATCAATTCGCAGAAGTTTTGTTTTTTCAGAAATCAAATCTTTATACGCATTTTCAATGCTGTCTAATGCTCCTTTTTCCTTTAACTTTTGATATAATATACTGCGTTCTTTTTCAAAAACGGAAATATGATTTAATATTTCATCAATTTTTGATTGAAGCTGATTTTCTTTTTTAATTAAAAATTTATTCCTGTTTTCGAGTAATTCAGATTTGAATTGTATAATGCTATCAAGGGATTTTTTAACTAAATCGCCGAGGGTATATAAGGTCTCGTTATAAATTTTTTGTATCTGTGCTGTATCTATATTTTGATTAAGTGTAAAATTATCTCTAATCTTTTTTAATTGCATATTTAATGCGTGATGCTCTTCAAGTTTCTCATTAATTTTTCTTGTAATTTCGATTAGTTCGGATTCTATATTTTTATAATTCTCTAAAAATTTATAATCATTCAGGCTCTTTTCAATTAGTGCTATTCCTTTTTCAATTTTAATTTTATCTGCATGAAATTCTTCTATTTTCTTGCCTGTTTCTGCTTCAACTGTTCTTTCAATTTCTTTTACCGCTTTATTTTTATTATCAATTTCTTTCGCTACTTCTGCAAAAGACAACAGGTTTCTGGTTGGCAGATTTAAAAGGAAAAAATTAAAAATAGCAATGTTTGTTTTGTTGATTCCTTCTGCTCCGACAAAATTAAGGGGGTCGTAACGACGATGAGAATCTAAATCGTCTTTTATGAAAAAGTTCATTAGGGTTCTGAATTTTGAACCTTCAATATAAATATCGTTGTTTACCGTTGGGAAAAATATATTTGTTAGTGTTTTCTTTAACTCTGTTTTATCGTATTTTTCCAAGTTTTTAGGAGTAGTTCCAAAATAGATTTCATCTTTTTTCTCAAAATATCTTTTTATAAAATATTTCTTTTTGTTTATCAGAAATTCTAATACAATATTGTGTTTTTCATCTTTAAGAAATTTATATTTATCAGAAAAAAATAATTTTTCTGCGCTGTCAGATAACAAAGCAAAATCAATTAATCTAATTAAAGACGATTTGCCAATACCGTTAACTCCTGTTGCTTCTTTTAAGCCTGAATATTTTCCTAAAATTATATTGATTCCAGGTTCAAAGGTAAAATCTTTGAGCAAGAGATTTGTTTCAGAATATAATCGTTTTAACATAATAAAATAGATTTAAAATAAAACTCCCTGAATCGGATTAAACTTTTTAACCAACAACTTAATTTTATAGTCCTTCTGTTCAATAAGCCCGACAGAATAAAGAAAAACTAAAGAATAAATAAACATATCAGGAGTACGCTTAATGTCTTTTTTTAAAAATTCCTCTAATATGTTTTCCACTAATACAAAATTGTCTTTTCTGCCCTTTGATTGCATTAGGTTGATAATATCAGAACCAACGACCATAAGATTTAACGACAAATCACTTTCGGGATGTGGTAGTATCATAAAAATTACTCCTTATCAGTTTTTTTCCCAATTAAACATTGTTCAAATAAATATATTAAAACCGCTGTAATATAGTATTGATAGTCATTATCAGAAAGATTAGAGTATTTTTCAAGATAGATATCAGTAATTATTTTTAAACGCTCTTTAAAACTACCATTGGCATTTTTATAATCAGTTATTATTTTTGTTTTAATTGCCGATTGTTGAAATGATTCATAATGTTTTATCAATGCATCAATTTTTGGAAATTCTCCAATAACAGAGGAAAACTCCTGCATAGCTGCATCAACATCATCAGTATCGTAATTTAAAACAATTTTGTGTTCGGGGCCAACCAAGCCTTTGTAATGAATGATTGTAGAAGTATCAATACTTGCACCATTTAATAAATCATCAAGAATTTCAGAAAGATATTCCTGTGTAAAATACTCTTTACCAATACTAAGGTAGTCTGCCATTTTGCGATGTTTCGCAACGGTTAACTCATTTTCAATAATGTGCATTAAACTGTCAACTCCCAAAGGGATTGAGCCTTTGTGTAGCTTATCAATAAATGTAATTTCTAAAGGTGAAATCTGATGATTTACAACAAAAAGCCAATTAGAATATTTTTTTTGCCAATGCTTCTGATACTCGGCGTAATCGGCTTTTGCTTTATTTTGAAAATCAGTTTGGTTATATTTTTTAGGACCGAAGCAAGCAACAATTGTATTTGAACTCGTAATTATTCCATCACAACCTTTGTCTTTCTTTGGGCGAGTAGGGATAAAATCAGCAACACCGTAGCGAAGCAAAAAAAGTTCTTTTATAAATTCCTCAAAACCAAAGTCAAAAGAGTTACAAATACGAGTTGTAAATATATTTTTTAACGGTAATTGCATAGTTTTTTCAAATATACATTTTTTTTAACAAATTTTAATTTATCAATAAAAAAAGTGATTCCAAAATATTGTCTAAAATTACATATTTTAATTTACCCATTTATACAATTCTTATATTTTCAAATTTATTGCTCATTAATTACCGACAAATAATGTGTTATCTGTTGAATTAAATAATCTAAAGTTTCGTTTTTTGAAATATCAATCACCATATCGTAGTTAGAATTATAATCAATTAAACTTCCTACTTTAAACTTCGCTTTAGATAATCCTGTAATATATTGAACCGGAAACCATTTATGTAAAGTAAAATCAATCAAAATATCAAATTTTAAATCAATAAAGCTATTCACTTCTTCGCATTTTGGTTGACGAAACCAATTAAGATTTTTATGACTGAAAAAGTTTACACCGGTTTGATAAGAATAAAAGTTTAAAGCATTTTTATTGTCAATAAATCCGAGAGCAATTACGCGAATTTTTTTTTCAGAAAGAAAAGATAAAAACTTACGTATTTTTTCATAATTTTTTTGTTCGGTAGCATTAAAAATTACTCCAACTAGTTTAGCAGTTTTTAAATTATATACACCTCTTTCTCTAACAGTTATTTTAATTTTTCTGCCTAATAAAACAAAACCTATGCTTTCTTGTATTTTCTTTAAAAAATTCACACTGCAATAATAATAATTTATGTTGTGAGTCCACTCCGAAAAGTAATTAATTATAAAATTGCCACAAAGACACCAAGACACTAAGATACACAATTTATCTCGATTTTTCGGGAAGGTTTTAAAAAACAACAGATTATGATTAAAGAAACTTTGCGTCTTTGAGTCTTTGTGGCAAAAAAAAGACTTTTCGGAGTGGACTCATAATATCATTAGAAAAAAAATAAACTTCACTCAAACACTTGACCCTCCTCTTTTTATTTTGTATATTTATTAATAATTTCAAAAAATAGTATTCATAATACAAACAAAAAGTCCAGACTTAAATCAACAATAAAATAATTGAAACAAAAACACTGATTTGCAGCAAAATAAAGAATCAACTAAAATTGTTAAACCAATAAATCAAAAAAAAATGGACCGATATATTATAATATCTAATCATACAGTCGAAGAATGTAATAGAGCAATAAAATTCTTTAAAGAATATCACACTGGGTATTTAACTCATTTCGAGTGGGGTTGCCACGATAACGACCATAATGCTTATGCTATAATTGAAGCAAATAATCATAGCGAAGCAATAATGGCAGTACCTCCACTTTTTCGGAATAAAACAAAAGCAATTAAGTTAACTACTTTCAATATTTCACAAAATATTGACACTATGCATTTTTACGACAAATAGATTTTGAAGAAGTTGATTATCTCTGTATTGTTTAAACTTTTGATGAAAAAAGTATGCGTTCACATTGCCCCCACATTTAATCTAAAAAAAACTTTATTAGTCAATAGAAATGTTCATTTCAACAACTTTTTGAATTTATTTGACAAATAATTTATAATATTGTCATTATTTTAAACAAACACCTATGAAAATAGCAAACAATATTATTGAATTAATCGGAAAAACGCCATTATTAAAACTTAACAGAATCACTACAGGCTTAAAAGCAAATATTGTAGTAAAACTCGAATCTTTCAATCCGGGCGGTTCAGTAAAAGACAGACTTGCTATTGGTGTGATAGAAGATGCCGAAAATAAAAAAATTATAAACTCCGAAACCACAATTATAGAACCATCAAGCGGAAATACCGGTGTAGGTCTGGCAATGGTTTGTGCCGTTAAAGGTTACAAATTAATTATTACTATGCCCGAAAGTATGAGTGTTGAACGCCGGACTTTAATTAAAGCTTATGGTGGCGAAATTGTACTTACTCCTGCCGAAAAGGGAATGAAAGGAGCAATCGAAAAAGCCGAAGAATTACATAAAAATTTATCAAACAGCTTTATTCCTCAACAATTTACAAACATGGCAAATGTTGAGATGCATCGTAAAACCACAGCAATTGAAATCTGGAACGATACAGACGGTAAAGTTGACATTTTTGTTTCAGGAGTTGGCACCGGAGGAACAATAACAGGCGTTTCTGAAATTTTAAAAGAAAGAAAAAGAACAGTTTATTCTGTTGCAGTCGAACCATTAGATTCTCCGGTTTTATCAGGCGGGTCACCCGGTCCACATAAAATTCAGGGAATGGGAGCAGGCTTTGTTCCTGCTG
>MENC01000246.1:19416-19739 GCA_001768155.1 Bacteroidetes bacterium GWA2_30_7 | reverse complement strand
AAAACCAGAAAATGACGGCAAACTAATAGTTGCTGTCGTTTGTGATACCGGCGAAAGATATTTAAGTACACCTTTATTTAATCAAGTTTAATTTTATGCATAACGAAATACTTAAACAAACATTAAGTCAACTTTGTGAAGAAGAGTCTTATAAAAAGGTTTTTCATTCAACAAAACATGGAGAGCATATGCCTTCAATTGAAAACACAAAGATGATAATTGAGTTACTTCGAGAAATATTCTTTCCAGGTTTCTTTGGAAACTCAGCACTTAACTCACGAAATATGCACTCATATCTGGGAGTAAATCTTGATAAATTATTT
>MENC01000246.1:4221-19301 GCA_001768155.1 Bacteroidetes bacterium GWA2_30_7 | reverse complement strand
AACAAATTCCAAACATCAGACATTTACTTTCTACCGATGTTATTGCAGCATTTAATGGCGACCCTGCTGCAAAAAGCTATGGTGAAATTATTTTTTGTTATCCATGTATAAGAGCTTTAACAAATTATAGAGTAGCAAACGAATTACTTAAATTAGGAGTTCCGTTAATTCCAAGAATTATCACAGAATTAGCACATTCAGAAACAGGAATTGATATTCACCCCGGAGCTCAAATTGATGAATATTTTGCAATTGACCATGGAACAGGTGTTGTAATTGGCGAAACAGCAGTTATTGGCAAAAATGTAAAACTATATCAGGGAGTTACACTCGGTGCTAAAAGTTTTCCGCTTGATGAAAATGGAAATCCGATAAAAGGAATACCCCGACATCCAATTGTTGAAGATAATGTTGTAATTTATGCCGGTGCAACAATTCTTGGAAGAATAACAATTGGAAAAAATTCAATGATTGGTGGAAATCTATGGATTACCGATAATGTGCCACCTGACTCAAAAATGTCACAAAAAATTCCAAAGAATAATCCACATTTATCAAAAGATTATCAAATTTAAATTTTGAATTTTCAAAATATTATATAATTTAGTTCGTTTTTTTACATCATTTGAAAAAATAAAATTCATGAACCTATCATTCAAATTCATCAAGTCAGTTTCAAATATTTATGATGAAATGACTAACAACGGCTTTTCTTTAGTTTATTTTGGCGAATTTAGCCATGATATTACTATGATGTTTACTTCAATGGCAGAAAACGACATGGACAAACGTTCAGAAGAAAAAGTAATTAAAAAGAAAGTTTTTCATGTATTGGTTGAAATTTTACAAAATCTAAATCGACATTCTGACGAAATGAATGATGCTAAAATCGGAAATGGATTATTTATTATTGGCATGAAAGACGATATTTATTATATAATTTCATCTAATAAAGTTAATGCAAAACATAAAGACTCCTTAGAAACTGCTCTAAAACAAGTTAATGCAGCTTCAAGACCCGAACTTAAAGAAATGTATAAAAAGCAAATTAAAGATGGAAAATTATCAGATAAAGGCGGAGCAGGTCTTGGGCTTATTGATATTGCCAGAAAATCGGGCGAACAACTAAATTATCAATTTTTACAAATCGACGAAAACTATTATTTCTTCATACTCGAAGTTGAAATAAATACCAAAAAAATTGAAAAGGAATGTTAGATTAATATCTAATATTTAGCAATCTATTCTAAATTCAAAAATCATTAAATTTTAAATTCTTATGTTCTTTGGTAACGATAAAGACGACATAAAGAATAAGTTTAAGTTTCAATCGATAAAATTCTATTCTTCAAAAGAATGGATGTTCAATTCCACAAAAAAATACCGAAGAGTTTTCGAAAAAAATGAAGTATCATATTTATATGTCGAATTTTCGTTTTTCAATAAAATGTTTGATGAAGAAAATTGGGATGCAAAAATCAATTTAAAAGCTTTTTCAATTATTAATGGCAAGAAAAAAGAACTCTGCAATATTGAAAATAAAGAAACAATTAAGAAAGAAGACAATATTGTTTTTATAAGAGAATGCTGGGGAAAAGACGAACTTGGTTCTTTTTGGACAAAAGGCGAATACGAATGGGAAGCATATATTGAAGACGAATTAGTTGGCTCATCAAAGTTTTATTTTGTTGATTCTGGAGCTGTTACAACGAACAATAATCCTTATTTTGACATTGTTTCGTTAAAGTTATACGAAGGCGATTCGGAAGGGTTTAATCAAACTAATAAAAAATACTATACAAAGTTTAAAACCGACACAACAAGATATATTTGGGTTGAATTTAAATTAAAAACTAAAATTCCTGACGAATGGTATTGCGAGATTTTATATAACTTTTATGACGATTCCGGAAATTTAAAAGGACAATGTAACAGCTTGGATACTATGGAAAAAGGAAAGTCTGGCACAAGCTACTATTTTGAACGAGGCTGGGGAAGCAATACAGCCGGCTCTTGGATGGACGAATGGTACAGGCTTGATATTATTTTTATGGATTGCCTTGTAGCATCAACAAGTTTTAAAACCGGAGATGAATTTGCAGAAGGCGAAACTGAATTAAAAAACACACAAGAGGCTTCTATTCATCTGCTTGACGAGGGCAATGAAGGCTCGTTAGAAGAAATTCTTTCAAATTTAGAGGCTTTAATTGGTTTAGAAAACATAAAAAAGCAAATAAAAGAGCATATTGAATACATTAACTTTCTCAAACTGAGAAAAGAAAAGGGATTTACCGATAGCGAAAAAATAAGTTTGCATAGTGTTTTTACAGGAAATCCGGGAACTGGCAAAACTACAGTTGTTAAAATGCTCGGAAAATTATATAAAAAGCTGGGTTTGCTTACAACCGGCGAAGTTTACGAAGTTGACAGAGCTGTTTTAGTTGCTGAATATATTGGACAAACTGCACCAAAAGTTAAGGAAGCAATAAAAAAAGCCAGAGGTGGAATTTTATTTATCGACGAAGCATATTCTCTTGCCAGAGACGACGACGACAGCAGAGATTTCGGAAAAGAAGTTATCGAAATTCTTTTAAAAGAAATGTCTGATGGACAGGGAAATATTGCGATTATGGCAGCCGGTTATCCACAAGAAATGAATACATTTTTGTCGTCAAATCCGGGCTTAAAATCACGTTTTAATTATTATTTTCATTTCGAAGATTACACTCCCGACGAAATGCTTAAAATTGCAGAATTTGCTGCAACAAAAAGAAATATTAAAATATCTGTTGATGCAAACAAAGTTCTAAACGAAATTATAATATCTGCTTATCGGGATAGAGACCGAACTTTTGGAAATGCACGTTATATTCATTCACTGATTGACGAAGCTAAAATGAATATGGGGCTTCGTATAATGAAGCAAAAAGATTACGATAAACTCAATAAAGAAGCATTGTCAACAATACTGGTTGAGGATATTCAGAAGTTAGTTCATTTGAAAAATAAAAAAACAATTCAGATTAAAGTTGATGAAGTTTTACTGTCGGAATCTCTAGCCGAGCTAAATAATTTAATTGGCATTCAGAATATTAAAGCTGAAATTACTGAGTTAATTAAACTTATAAAATATTATAACGATATTGGAAAAGATGTGATGAATAAGTTTTCGTTGCATACAGTCTTTACAGGAAACCCCGGAACCGGAAAAACTACTGTTGCCCGAATAATCGGAAAAGTTTATAAAGCCCTTGGTTTACTCGAAAAAGGTCATGTAGTTGAATGTGATAGAGAGGCTCTGGTTGCAGGATATATTGGACAAACTGCAATTAAAACAAAAGCATTACTTGATTCGGCTTGAAATGGAGTTTTGTTTATTGACGAAGCATATTCATTATCGCAAGGTTACGAAAATGATTTTGGAAAAGAAGCTATTGAAGTTATTCTAAAAAACATGGAAGATAAACGTGGCCAATTTGCTTTGATTGTAGCCGGTTATCCTCAAAATATGCAACAATTTTTGCAATCAAATCCGGGGTTAAAATCACGTTTCGACCGTACAATGCAATTTTCGGATTATTTACCAGATGACTTATTCCGTATTGCAATTAAAATGTTTGAAAAAGAAGATATTAGACCCGACAAAGAAGCTTCGGGGTTTTTAAATCAATACTTATTAGAGCTTTATAATTGCAGAGATAGTTATTTTGGAAATGCACGTTCGGTAAGAAATATTGTAGAAGCTATTATCAGAAAACAAAATATCAGAATGGCAGAAATGACGCCCGAAAAAAGAACCATTGAAATGACTAAAATTGTTACAATAAATGATTTAAAATCGTTGCCTGAATTAATACAAACTGCAAAAAAAACAATCGGGTTTTGAAACAAAATCAATTTTAATGTTTAAAGTAGTATGTTTAAAGCATTTACTTTATCTAACTTCAATTGTTCAATTAATAATTGAATATTATCGAAACGAACTTCATCTCTCATTTTTTCAATAAATTCAATAGTTAATTTTTCTTGATAAATATCTTTATAAAAATCAAAAATATTAACTTCAATAGTTTTTTTTGTATTTTCTTTACTGAGTGTTGGGTTAGTTCCGATACTTAACATTCCATTAAAATAATCGGAATTATATTTCACTTTTACTGCAAAAATGCCAGTTTCAGGTAATATTTTATAATTATCGTTTATTTCAATATTTGCTGTTGGAAAACCAAGTTTTTTACCTTGTTTTTTACCATCAACGACTTTTCCCGAAACCATATAGTTGTATCCGAGTAACTTATTTGCTTTTGCAACCTGCCCATTTATAATAAAATTACGAATAGCTGAGGAGCTAATTTTATCAGTTTCGATTCTATATTCAGATAGTTGCTCAACTTTAAAATTACATTTCGTAGAACATTCTTTAAGAGAATCGAAATTGCCCTCCCGATTGTGTCCAAAATGATGGTCGTATCCAACAATTAATGCTTTAATCCCAACTTGTTTAACAAGAATTTGCTCAATAAATTCACAAGATGATAAATTTGAAAATTCAACTGAAAAAGGGTAAATAATTAAATGCTCAATGCCGGTTTTACTTAACAATTCAATTTTTTCTTCCAAATTGTTTAATAATAATAATTTATAAGAATCATTTGAAGGTAAAATTAGCTTTGGATGAGGCCAAAAAGTAAAAACTACCGATTCGCCATTAAATTCAGCAGTTTTATTTAATAAAGTTTTTATTACTTCGATGTGTCCTAAGTGCACACCATCAAAAGTCCCAATTGTAATAACAGAATTTTTTGCCTTAAAATCTTTTAAATTAGTCCAGACTTTCAACTTAAATTTATTTCTGACAAACCTACGTGAATTTTTTTAAATTCTCAATGGTTGTTTTATTTTGGCTAATTTATGTGCATCCATAAACTCACAATAGAACACGGATAAAACGGATTTTACGAATATTCACAGATATGAATAATTAATAAATCAGTTTAATCAGTGTCATCTGTGTTCTATTCATTAACTCTAAGAGACAGTAATTAAATAACATGGTTATATATTACTGCAAGCAGAGTCTCCTGTAAGGGACTCTGCGACAATAAATAACGCAGAGTCCTGTAAACAGAGACTCTGCTTGTGCTTAATCAAATGCATAAGTTATTTCGTTACAGACCCTAAAATGTTAGTTTTTATCACTTTTATACTATAATTTAATCTTTTAAACATTTTGAAGTAATAAAATTTCCTAATTTTACATCCAATATTTTAAATTATTAAGCATAATGAAAAATTTATTTTTAATCTCTATAATCGTCATATTGTCTGTATCTTCATGCACTAAAAAAAGTGGATATTCAATTTCTGGAAAACTTGAAAACGCAGCTGAGAAAACAATCTATCTTGATGAATTAACAACGTCTGGAATTGAGCCTAACGATTCTGCAAAAATTGGTGCAGACGGTAGTTTTGAAATAACCGGAATAACTTCGGAACCAAGGTTTTTTATTCTTCGTTTTACTATGAATAATTTTATAACAATTATTGTTGATTCGCTTTCGGAAATAACCATTACTGCCGATGCAAACAATTTATTAGCAACATATAACGTAACCGGCAGTGCCGATTCAAAACTTATTATGGAACTTGATAAAAAGGCTTTTGAGTCAATCGCATTAGTTGATTCTTTAACTAAAATTTTTCAAGAACATAAAGACAGCCCTGATATTGATACTATTAAAGCTCAGTTAGATGCTAAATATCAGAGTATTTTAGAAGAAAATAGAAGTTATAATTTAAACTTTATTAATAAAAACAAAAACTCTCTGGCTTCATTAAAGGCTCTTTATCAGAAAATTGGAAATAATTCTTTGATTAATCCATATCAGGATTATAAATATTTTTCTCAAGTCGATTCTGCTGTCAATTTAACTTATCCTAACTCTAAACATTCAAAGGCACTTCATGCAAATATTGTTGAAGTAAAAAAAGCTATTGATGCAGAAAATTCAAGCAAACAATCAATTAACGCAGGTTCCGAAGCTCCAGAAATTTCTTTGCCCAACCCTGATGGAAAAATATTAAACTTATCGGACTTTAGAGGCAAAGTTGTTTTACTCGATTTTTGGGCATCGTGGTGTAAACCGTGTAGAATCGAAAATCCAAATTTAGTTGCAAATTATAAAAAATATCATTCCAAAGGATTTGAAATTTTTCAGGTTTCTCTCGATAAAACTAAGCAAGATTGGATAAATGCAATTGCAAATGATAAATTAAACTGGATACATGTAAGCGATTTACAATATTGGAATTCACCAGCTGCAAAACTGTATAACGTTTCGTCAATTCCAAGTAATTTTTTAATTGATAAAGATGGAAAAATTATTGCTACTAACCTAAGAGGCGAAGAGCTTGGAAAAAAACTTAAAGAAATTTTATAAACTAATATTCAAGAATTTCGCAGACACATCTGAAACCTAACCAATCGCTGGGTTTTTGGTATTGAATAGGATTAATTAGCTTTGGCACATCTAACATATCTTTCCAGCTTAAACCAACCGCTTTTCCTTTTTCATCAAGCATTTCAGATACGTTTCCATGCGAGTAATGAAAATACTCCGACTCTGAATCTTCGCCAGAAACAGGTTTTGTAAATGGTTCGTTTTCTATTTCAAATAAATCGTAAGCACTTTTCCAGTCATCAAACTTAGGAAGCCGATAAGCAAATTTGGTATAAAAAACATCTCGTTTCTTTTTATTTCCTACATTAATTGCATAGCTTAATAAAACCATATCGGTTCGCCATTTGCAGTATTCTTTTGCTTGTTCGTAAGAGATATTAATAATGGGGTAATTGCTATAATACTCATCGTCGTAATACGAAAATTGAAGACTCGAATCGCTTGTCCAGCTTAATGGTGAATAATATTCTTGTTCAAGTTTTTTCATATATTCATCATCGGGTTCGATACTGAAAAAGTATTCTGAAAGTTTTTTCCAATTAACGTTATATGGTTTTATTTTTTGTATTGTATCGTGAATTTTCGGATTATAATAAGCCGATACGGTTAACAAAAACTCTGTATAATCTGCATTTGTTACCGGAAATTGGTCTATATATATATTGTCTTTTACCCAAACTGTTCCGGGGGGCGAAAGTTTAAGGCTGTCGATGGTTAATTTTATTTGAGTAAAGCCTTTTAATGAACTTAATAGCAGAATTATAAAAAAATTCATCAAAATAAGCATACGCAACTTTGAGAAACATTCATTTTTATTCATCATCTATTTCTGAAAAATCAAGTACATTTTCTATTAATCTTGCACAGTTATGAACGGTAAGGATGTCAATTCTTTTTTCATTTATTATCTGATATACAACTCTATAATTTCCCCTAATTAATTCACGGATTGATTCATTTTCAAATTCTTTTATTATTTTTCCAGCAAATGGATGTGTTTCTAAAATATCTGTAGAACCAAATAATTTATCTATTGTTATTTGTGCATATTTTTCTGAATCTTTAGCTATGTACTCGCCAATATCGTTTAAATCCTGAATGGCTGAATCTGTCCAAACTACTTTAACCATTTATTTAATTTTTTTTTTGCTTCATCTTTAGAATTAATTCTTCCATTTTTGGAATCATCCATTCCTTTCTGAATTTTTTCTATAAAGATTAAATGGTCAATAATTTGGTCAATTGAGATATTTTCAGGAAGATTATCTAATGTATTAATCAATTGTGTTTTTGTAATCATAAAATTTGTTTTATTCAAAGGTAATAAATAATTTTTAATTTAATATTTTGATTGCAATGTTTTATTTTGCTACAATAACCCCATATCCAATTTGGCTTCATCTGATAGCATATCTTGTGTCCATGGCGGGTCAAATACCAAATCAATTGTTACTTTATTAACATTTTCGATTGCTTTTACTTTATCTCTTACTTCTTGTAATAAATCGTCTGCCATTGGGCAATTTGGAGAAGTAAGGGTCATCGTAATTTCTACATTATTGTTTGCATCAATATCTATTTTATAAATAAGCCCTAATTCATATATATTTACGGGAATTTCGGGGTCAAAAATCATTTTTAATGTTGTTATTATTGACGATTCCAGTATAAATATTTCTTCTTCGTGTGTCATATTCATTTTCCGTTTGTGGTTTGTTATTCGTAGTTTGTTGTTGCTTTTGCAATCACCCCTTTTATCTTTGCCCTTTATCCTTTAAGCGTTGTGCTTTAACTTTTAAGCTTCTCCCTGTAAGCTATTGCGTAAAGTTTCATCTGCTTAACCATCGAAACCAATCCGTTTGAGCGAGTTGGCGAAAGATTTTCTTTTAATCCTATTTTATCGATAAAATATAATTCAGTGTTAATAATTTCGTCGGGAGTTCGTCCGGTTAATGCTTTAATTAATAGCGAAATTATTCCTTTTGTAATTATTGCATCGCTATCGGCTGTAAAATGGAGTCGGCCGTCTTTTTCCTCAACATTTAACCAAACTTTCGACTGGCATCCACGAATTAAATATTCGTCCGTTTTATATTTTTCGGCTATTTGTGGCAATTCTTTTCCAAGCTCAATCAGATAATTATATTTATCTATCCAGTCTTCTAAAAGTGAAAATTCTTCTATTATTTGTTCCTGAATTTCGTTCATTTTATTTTACTATTTTTAAAATAGTGGTATTAATAGCTTTATCAATACATTTAATAATATCGAATAATATTTCTGTATATAAATAACTATCTTCGATATCAATTTCTTCAATTGCACTTATTTCGTCTGAAACAAAATCCATTAGTACTGTTTGTGAATCTTGATATAATTCTTTAGTTTTTTCAAAATATCCTTCTAAATTGTTTTTTTCTATAAGTGTTGTAAAAGATTTTTCACTAACATCATTTTGATTTCCAAAAACAGTATTGATTTCGGCAAGTTTAGATATAACAGCATCTTCATCTTCTATATCAAGACCTAATGATTCGGCTAATTTTTTATTTAATTCATCTGATTCGATTTCAACTTCTTCGATAATTTGTTCGGATACTACCGGAACAAAATTTGTCGAATTTTTAAATGATTTCCAAACTATAAGTGACAGGTTAAATAATTCTTCGGTAACAAACTCTTCTAGTTCATAAGTTTCGTTAATAGCAAATAAATACGTAGATAAATAAGGCTGTTCTTTTTGAAATTCTTTAAGAATTTTAGTATATTCTTTTTCATTTGCTTTATTCAAAAGTTCAATTGCTGAATCAAGAGCCTCTTCTGTTACAAGTATTTTATTCATAATAATAAGGTTAAATTAAAAAAACATTTTCTTTACTCGTTCTAATCCATTATATAAAATATCAATTTCTTCTATTGTATTATAAAATGCCATCGATGCTCTAACAGTTCCATCGATTCCAAGGCGTTTCATAAGTGGTTCGGTACAATGTGAGCCTGTTCGCACTGCAATTCCAAGTTTATCGAGAATCATTCCTGTATCGTAATGATGAATTGTATCAATAAGAAAAGAAATCATACTGGCTTTATTTTTAGCTTTTCCATAAATAATTAATTCAGGAATTGACGATAATTTCTGGGTTGCATATTCTAATAATTGCTTTTCGTAGGTTTCAATATTTTCTATTCCTATGTTTTGAACATATTCAATTGCTGTGGCTAAGGCAATTGCACCAACATAATTTGTGGTTCCTGCTTCAAATTTAAAAGGCAAACGGTTAAATATGGTTTTTTCGAAAGAAACGGAAGTTATCATATCGCCTCCGCCCTGATATGGCGGGAGTTTATCGAGCCATTTTTCTTTTCCATACAAAACGCCAATGCCGGTAGGAGCGTAAATTTTATGTCCCGAAAAAACATAAAAGTCGCAATCTAAATCCTGCACATCAACTTTTGTATGCTGAACTGCCTGAGCACCATCAATCAATACAGGAATATTATGTTGGTGAGCAATCGCAATAATTTCTTTTATAGGATTTATTGTGCCTAGTGTATTTGAAACATGTGTAATCGAAATAAGTTTAGTTTTTTCGGAAATTAATTCGGGCAATTTTTCGAGCATCAACTCGCCAAAATCGTTTACGGGTAATACTTTTAGATTTACCCCTTTTCCGCTAAATTGTACTTGCCACGAAACAATATTTGAGTGATGTTCTAATTCCGAAATAATTATTTCATCGTCGGGTTTTATATAATTCTGGCACATCGAATTTGCAATAGAATTAATCGACCCTGTTGCACCGCTTGTAAAAACTACTTCGTGAGAATATTTTGCATTTATAAATGATTGTACAACTTTTCTGGAATTTTCGTAGGCTTCTGATGTATAATTGCTTAAATAATGAACTCCGCGATGAATATTGCTATTATATTTAGTGTAAATTTCAACTATTTTATCAATAACAGCTTGAGGTTTTTGAGTAGTGGCTCCATTATCAAAATAAACCAATGGCAGATTATTAACTTTTCTGCTTAAAATCGGAAAATCTGCTCTTATTTTATTTATATCGAAATTCATACATTTTAATATTAAAGCCATTTTTTATGCTTTTTTTTCATTACTTCTAATGAAATCAAATTTTCAGGTTCAAAGTTTTCATCAAAAGCTAATAGTAATTCATTTTGTTCCTGACTAGTAAGCGTTTCCCAGAACTTACCGTCTTTTGAAGAAGTGCGAGTTTTCATTAAGTTATAAAAATTCAACAAAATGTTTTCATTATCAATACTATCTATCAATAAATGAAAATTTCTTTTAAGGTCTAATGTGCTCATTTTGAAGTTTATTTATTTTCTAAAATCAATAATTTCCACTAACATTTCTTGTGGCAAATCTCTTGTTTGCTCAATTAATAATTGTTCAAACTGATGAGTAGTCATAACTATTACGATTAACTTTTATGTAAATTTACAAAATAATCGGCTTCAAAAATTTTTTTAACAACAATTTATTACACAACTATTGCATCGAGTTAATTCCCCTCTTAATCTTTTATCAACTAAATTATTAATTCTGTCTCTTAAAACTTCTACCTTAATTTCCTTAATTATTTCATTAGTAAACGCATACAGCAATAAAAATCGGGCTTCTTTTTCGGAAATTCCTCTCGAACGAAGATAGAATAATGCGTTTTCATCAATTTGACCAGAAGTTGCACCGTGACTGCATTTTACGTCGTCAGCATATATTTCGAGCTGAGGTTTTGAATTAATTTTTGCATCATTTGTAAGCAGAATATTGTTATTTGCCTGATAGGCTGAAGTTTTTTGTGCATCTCTGCTAACATAAATTTTTCCGTTAAATGCTCCAATCGATGCATCGTCGAGTATTCCTTTATAAAATTGATTACTTGTACAATTTGGCTTATTGTGCGATATATATGTATAATTATCAACATTTTGCCATTTGTCTGATAAATAAAGCCCATATAAATTACTTTCGCAATGTTCGCCATCAATATTTACATAAACGTTGTTTCTTACAACTCCTCCATGAAGTGTAATAATGTTCGATAATAATTTACTTTTAGTGTTTTGATTGAAAAAAACCGAAGCTACTTTCGATGCCCCATTATGCTCATTTTGAAGATTATAAATATCAAAAACAGAATTTTCTTCTTGAAAAACCTCTAAAACCGAATTAGAAAGAAATTTGCTGGCAGATAAAGTATGGTCGCAAATAATAATTTTAGCCTGACTATTTTTCCCAATCACGAATAAGTTTCTTGGTTGAGCAAATGTATCTTCTTCGCTAATTAATAAATTGATTATTTGAATTGGTTTTTCAAGCACTACATTATCTGGAACATAAAAAAATATTCCATCAGCTGCAAATGCTGTGTTAAGCGATACAAGGCTTTCTTTTTCAAGGTTTTTCGATTTCGAGTAATATTTTTCAAATAAATCAGGATATTGCTTTGCAGCCTCCAAAAGGCTTCCAATTATTGCTTTTCCTTCAATTTTCTGAAGTTTGTTTATTTTATCGCCATACCAGCCATTTATAAGAATAATGCTTTCGGTATCCATTTCGGGGACATCGCATCGAAAAACCTCATCTAAGTTAACTTGAATACGACTTTGATTGAAGTAATAATTATATTTATTATCAAAAGCCGTTTTTAAATCAAGGTATTTATAATTTTCGTTTTTCTTACTAGGAATATCTTTTTTTTCAAAATCTTGAATTGCAGAATTTCTAAATTTATTAATTATTGGAGAAGAAGCAACAGAAATTTTATCAATGTTTTCATTGAAAAGTTTTAAGTATGTACTCATTATATCCTTTTTTTCAACTACTTCGGGCATATTCTTTTTTTTAGCTTTTATTTAATTTAAAACTATTTAACGACAAACAATTTAAAGTTTCTCATTTTTAATCCAATCGTAACCTTTTTCTTCAAGTTCAAAAGCAAGTTCTTTTCCACTTGATTTTACAATTTTCCCATTATAAAGTACATGAACAAAATCAGGAACAATATAGTCTAAGAGTCTCTGATAGTGTGTAATAATTATTGTTGCATTGTCTTTGTTTTTAAGCTTATTTACTCCATTTGATACAATTTTTAAAGCATCAATGTCTAATCCAGAATCTGTTTCATCCAATATTGCAAGAGTTGGTTCGAGCATTGCCATTTGAAAAATTTCATTTTTCTTTTTCTCGCCTCCCGAAAAGCCTTCGTTTACAGAACGGTTAGTGAGTTTTGAGTCAATTTCTACCAATGCTATTTTTTCTCGCATTAATTTTAAAAAATCCGAAGAAGAATATGGCGGAAGATTCTTATATTTTCTAGCTTCGTTAACAGCAGTTTTCATAAAACTAACCATGCTAACTCCTGGAATTTCAATTGGGTATTGGAAACCAAGAAAAATTCCCGCACGAGCTCTGTCTTCTGGAGGCATTTCTAAAAGATTTTTTCCATTAAATATAATTTCGCCTTTGGTTACATTAAAAATTTCACGACCGGCTAAAACAGCTGCCAATGTGCTTTTTCCTGAGCCATTAGGTCCCATAATTGCATGAACCTCACCAGCTTTTATTTCAAGATTTATTCCTTTAAGAATTTCTTTTTCATTAATTTTTGCGTGTAAATCAATAATTTTTAACATCCTATATGTATTTAATCTAAATAAGAACAAAGATATGAATTTTTAAGAATATAATAATATTGAACAGCGAAAATTTAATTCTTTGAGTTTTTATTTATGTATTGCAAATCTTTTTATCTGTCTTATTTAAAACAACTTACCAGATTAATAAATTTGATATTTTGATTCAAATTGTGTTTAAAAAAATTAAAAATTTGCAGAGCGTTTTGTAATTGCTTTATTTTGTGGCTTTAAAAAAACAACTGATGGAAGAAAATTTAGTAATAGTAGAATCGCCTGCAAAAGCCAAAACAATTCAAACCTTTTTAGGAAAAGAATATTTAGTAAAATCGTGTTTTGGACATATTAGAGATTTATCAAAAACGGAGAACGGAGTTAAAATAGATAAAAACTATGAACCAATTTATGAAATTCCTGCCGACAAAAAAAAATTGGTTGCCGAATTAACTAAATTTGCTAAAGATGCAAAAATAGTTTGGCTGGCTTCCGATGAAGACCGCGAAGGAGAAGCTATTTCATGGCATTTATGCCAAGCACTTAAAATTGCAGAAGAAAAAACACAAAGAATTGTTTTTCACGAAATTACAAAGGAGGCAATTAAAAAGGCTATAAAAGAACCACGAAAAATAAATAAAGACCTTGTCGATGCTCAACAAGCCAGACGAATATTAGACAGACTAGTTGGATTTGAATTATCACCACTTCTTTGGAAAAAGGTTAAACCCGCACTTTCAGCCGGACGAGTTCAATCTGTTTCGGTAAGATTAATTGTTGAAAGAGAAAAAGAAATTCAAGGCTTCAAAACCACATCAGCTTATAGGGTAATTGCAATATTTACAGTATCAACCGATAATGCAAAAAAAGAATTTAAAGCTGAGTTAAATACTAAATTTACAAATAAAGAAGATGCTAAAAACTTTTTAGAACGATGCAAAGATTCAATTTTTAAAGTTGATGATGTTGTTACACAACCTTCCAAAAAATCACCTGCTGCTCCATTTACAACCTCAACTCTTCAGCAAGAAGCTGGAAGAAAATTAGGTTTTTCTGTTTCTCAAACAATGGTTGTTGCACAAAAGCTTTATGAGGCTGGTCATATTACTTATATGAGAACAGATTCATTAAACCTTGCAGAATCTGCTGTTGCAGCAGCACTTAGCGAAATAAAAACTTCTTACGGAGATAAATACGCACATAAAAGAACTTTTGTTACAAAAAGTAAAGGTGCTCAAGAAGCTCACGAAGCTATCAGACCAACATATTTGTCTAATAAAAAAATAACCGGACAATCAAACGAGCAAAGACTTTACGATTTAATTTGGAAGCGAACTCTTGCATCACAAATGAGCGATGCATTGTTTGAAAAAACAACGGCTAATATTAATATTTCTAATCAAAAAGAAAAATTTATAGCATCGGGTGAAGTATTAAAATTTGATGGATTTCTTAAAGTTTATCTTGAGTCAACTGACGATGAAAAAGAAGAAAATGACGAAACTCTTTTACCGGCATTATTAAAAGGCTCAGAATTAAACTGTAAAAAAATTATTGCAACCGAAAAATTTACTCACTATCCGGCAAGATATACCGAAGCCAGTCTTGTAAAAAAAATGGAAGAATTAGGAATTGGCAGACCATCCACTTATGCTCCAACTATTTCTACAATACAAAACCGTGGATATGTAATTAAAGAAGACAGAAAAGGTGTTGACCGTAATTTTAACACATTAACACTTACAGGAAAAACATTAAAAGAAGAAATTAAAGTAGAAATTGCAGGCAACGAAAAATCAAAACTATTCCCAACAGATATTGGAATAGTTGTTAATGATTTTCTTGTTGAACATTTTTCAGATATTTTAGATTATAATTTTACCGCTTCAGTTGAAGAGGAGTTTGATGAAATTGCATTAGGAAAATTGCAATGGCAAAAAATGATAGATAAGTTCTATAAGC
>MENC01000246.1:0-4155 GCA_001768155.1 Bacteroidetes bacterium GWA2_30_7 | reverse complement strand
ACAAACTATAACATTAGAAGAAGCATTAAGCCTATTCAAATTACCAAGAGAAGTTGGAACATACAACGATAAAATCGTAACAATTGGTATCGGGCGATTTGGTCCTTATGCTAAATACGATAATGGCTTTTATTCGCTTGGAAAAGAAGACGACCCGATGACAATTACTATTGAAAGAACAATAGAAATAATTATCGAAAAAATGGAAAAGGCATCAAAGAAAACACTTCGCGAATTTTCTGAAAACGAAGACCTAAAAGTATTAGCAGGGAGGTGGGGTGCTTATATTTCTTACAAAAAGAAAAATTACAAAATTCCCAAAGAATTGAAAATTGAGGAAATTACTTATTCTCAATGCCTTGAGCTTATTGGACAAAAAGATAAATAGTCAAAATACCAAAAAATGATTTTATTAGAAGATTATTTCATTCCAACAGAGCCAAGTCTGTATAATCTTTTGCCTGATAATTCATTAGGAAATTCGATTGTTCAATTCGATAAAAATCCATCTGCTTTAAATGATTCAACTCTCGCAATAATTGGATTTAGTAACGACTTTTCCAGCGATGATTGTTTTGTTGTTGATTCAATTAGAAAACGGTTGTATTCATTAGTATATAACTTTACAAATATTAAAATAATAGATTTAGGAAATTTTCGAAATGGAAAAGCATTAAATGATACTCATATTGGAATTAGAGATGTTATAATATATTTATATGAGAAGAATATTATTCCAATTATTATAGGAGGAAACCAAAATGGAATATACGGTATTTACCTAGCATTCGATTACATAAAAAAATTCTTAAATATTGCTTCAATTGAAGCCGTAATACAAATTGCAGATAACGATGAATATAAACAATCGTATCTTTCCAGAATTATTGAATCGGGTAGTAAGTATTTATTTAATTATACAAACATTGGTTATCAGTCGTATTTTCAAAGTCAAAAAAGCCTAGAAGAACTTAGCAATTATTATTTTGATTATTTTCGATTAGGCATAATTAGAGCAAATATTAAAGAAATTGAACCAATACTTAGAGATGCCGAAATAATTAATTTCAGCATTAATGCTATAAAATCAAGTGATGTATCATTAAATACATTCTCATCTCCAAATGGATTTTCGGGAGATGAAGCTTGTCAAATAGCAAAATATGCAGGGTTAAGTGATAAATTATTAGCTTTTAATATTTACGATATAATAAAAGGTAAAGAGTATAACCAAACATATTTGCTTGTAGCTCAAATGATTTGGTATTTTGTAGAAGGAATATCACAAAAACAAGTAGAATTTCCTAGTTCAGAAAACTCAAATTATAAAAAATTTATCGTCCATATTAATAATGAATATACTGTGGTTTTTTATAAAAGTCTGAGAACAGATCGATGGTGGTTTGAAATTCCATACCAAAAAATTAAAGAACGAAATCTAATTGTTTCATGTTCATATAATGATTATATTAAAGCCTGTAACCACGAATTACCCGACAAATGGTGGCTAACATATCAAAAAATTAATTAAACTTTGGTAAACAAAAACACAGTGTTTATCAATAAAATTTATACTTTAGTAAAAAATAAATTGAAAAAAACATTTGACAAAACATAACTTTTTTTACTTATGCCTCGTATTAATGTTTAAATTTAGTTTGAACTTATTAACAGAAATTGTTAATAAAATTTGGTTATAAAGAATATATTTGTTTATTTTACGTGTTTTAAAATATGTTTTATATTGGATAAAAGCAAAAACAAATCGCTCAATATGAATAAATTAGCTACAATTTCAGCATTATTAATGTTGGCAATAACTACAATTGTATCTGCACAGCAGGATCCACAATTTAGTTATAATATGTATAATCAGTTGTATGTTAACCCTGGTTATGCAGGTAGTAATGAGGCAATTTGTCTTACTGCAATTAATAGACATCAATGGATGGGCTTTGATGGATATCCTTTGTCAACAGTATTTAATGTGGACGCACCATTAAAAATGATTAATAGCGGTGTCGGTTTATCAGTATTAAATGATAGAATTGGAAATGAAAAAAATGTTACAATTAAAGCAGCGTATGCTTATAGGTTCGATTTAGGTGATGGTAAACTAGGCGTTGGATTAAATCTAGGATTACTCAATAAATCTTATAATGTCGATAAATGGATAACACCTTCAGATTTAGCCGGAAGCGGAACAGGTACTAGTGATCCTTCAATACCTGCAACAAATGCAAGTCACATGGTATTCGATATGGCATTTGGAGCATTCTATAGAACGAACGATTTATATGTTGGATTGTCATCTACACATTTAACACAACCTAAAATGAGCTTCGATGTTACAAATAGCACCTTTTTAAAACGACATTATTATTTATCAGCAGGATATTTTTATCAATTACCAAATAATCCATTATTTGAAATTAGACCATCAATCTACATTAAATCAGATGGTTCAACCTCTCAGTTTGATGTTAATGCTTCAGTCATATACAATAAAATGATTTGGGGTGGCGTTTCATACAGACCAGGTGATGCAATAATTGGAATGTTAGGAATAGAATTAAAAAATGGAATTAAAGTTGGATACGCATTCGATATTGTAACTTCTAAAATTGGAAGTTATAATAGATTATCTCATGAATTTATGGCAGGATACTGCTTCAATATAAGTGTTGACAAGAAAAGAGGAAGCTATAAAAGTGTTAGATTTTTATAAAATAAATAATTTGAACTTTCTGTTTTTAATTTAAATAAGGAGGTATTATGAAAAAGTTACTAATATTATGTATTTCAATAGTTGCACTATTTAGTAGTTGTGGTTACATGGGTAGTGGTGAACTAGCCGGTGTTCCAAACCGCGAAGAGTGGTTTCCGCCAGATCCTTATGGAATGTTATTTATTCCAATGGGCAGCTATAATATGGGACCTGCTGATCAGGATGTCCCATATGCAATTACCACACAGTCAAAAACAGTTTCTGTTCAAGCTTTTTGGATGGACGAAACCGAAATAACAAATAATGAGTATCGACAATTTGTTTATTGGGTAAGGGATTCAATAGCATATAAAAAATTAGGAGAACAAATGCCCGAAGATTATTTAATTGAAGAAGATGAATTTGGAAATGCTTTTGAACCACCGTTTATTAATTGGGATAATGTAATTGATTGGTTAGGCGACGACCAAAGAGAAATTCTTGAAGATATGTATTTACCAGCACAAGAACGATTTTATAGAAGAAAAGAATTGGATACAAGAAAACTTATGTTTGAATATTTTTGGATAGACTTAAAGCAAGCAGCAAAGAAATTTTCTTATGACGGTATTAATGCAAGACACTCATATGATTTTGACGAACAAAAATATTCCGGTGATGTAATTAATTTTAGTGTTACTAGAAATGGTAATAAAATAGACAGAACCGGCGTAGGAAAAACTGTTCCAATCAAAGATAGATCTTCATATATAATGAAAGATGTAATTAATGTATATCCAGATACATTATGTTGGATTACAGACTTTACATACTCATTTAATGAACCAATGACTAATATGTATTTCTGGCATACAGCTTACGATAATTATCCTGTTGTTGGAGTTAATTGGAAACAAGCTACAGCATTTAGTATTTGGAGAACACAATTAATGAATGGATTTTTATCTGAAAATGGAGAAATTTTTGTTCAAGATTATAGATTACCTACCGAATCTGAGTGGGAATATGCTTCAAGAGGTGGATTAGCTTTATCAATGTATCCTTGGGGCGGGTATTACACAAGAAATTATACAGGTTGTTTTATTGCCAATTTTAAACCATTACGCGGTAATTATGTTGATGATGGAGGTTTTCATACTTTGATGGTAGCTAGTTACGACCCTAACGATTATGGGTTATATGATATGGGAGGAAATGTTTCAGAATGGACAGCAAATGCTTTTGATGAATCTGCTTTAAGTTTTACTGATGATTTGAATCCAGATTATACATATGATGCATTACCAGATGATCCACCGGTAAGAAAACGTAAAGTTTTAAGAGGCGGCTCATGGAAAGATATTGCTTATTATATGCAATGTGGAACCAGAACTTATGAATATCAGGATACCGCAAAATCTTATATTGGATTTAGATGTGTACAAACA
>MENC01000245.1:20557-25208 GCA_001768155.1 Bacteroidetes bacterium GWA2_30_7 | reverse complement strand
TTTGTACAACAATTTTATATATCAAAATCAAAGTATTGGTAAGTCTAATGAAAATCTTGCGACAATATGCTTTATGAAAGGGAAGACAGTTTGTTACGTAAATTTTAGCAAACCTAAAGAAAGAACGATTGAATCAATTATATCAAATTTAAATACTGTAAATAGCAAAAGTATGTTATATATTGCAACATATCCTTGGGAGCAATCAATTATTTATAATGAAAATGATAATTTTCAACGAATTTGCAACTTTGGTTTTTTGTATGAGAAATTTTAAATTTTAAAATATTCTTTAATCAAATTACAAATTTTCAAAATTTCATTATCAGATAATTCATAATAAAGAGGTAGCCTTAAAAGACAATTTTCAAAATTATCACTATTTATGAGCTCTCTATTATCGTGTTTATTTTTATAAAACTCTGATTTATGAAGTGATAAATAATGAAAAACAGAATAAATATCATGATTTTTCAAGTGTTTTATTAGGTTATTCCGTTCATCAATTGTATTACAGATTAAATAAAACATATGAGCATTATTACTCGCATAATTAGGTATTTCGGGAAGCTTAATAATATTTGCATTCTGAATAGGATTAAGGTGGTTGTAATATAATTCCCAAATATGTTTTCTTTTAGCTTGAATATTATCAATATTTTCAAGTTGAGCAAATAAAAATGCTGCGATTAATTCAGAAGGAAGAAATGATGAGCCTACATCAACCCATCCATATTTATTAACTTCGCCTCTGAAAAACTCTGCACGATTTGTCCCCTTTTCCCAAATTATTTCTGACCGTTTAATGAAATTTTCATTATTTACAACAAGCAATCCACCTTCGCCCGAAATTATATTTTTGGTATCATGAAAAGAAAATGCTGCAATATCTCCTAAAGAACCTAATGTTTTATTGTTATAAAATGAATCAATAGCTTGAGCGGAATCTTCAATAACAAATAAATTATATTTTTTTGCTAATAAATTTATATTGTCCATATCACAAGCAATTCCAGCATAATGTACTGCCACAATTGCTTTTGTTTTATTAGAAATTAATGCTTCAATTTTTTGAACATCAATGTTTGGACAATTTTTTTCACTATCGGCAAAAACAATTTTTGCTCCTCTTAATACAAATGCATTAGCTGTTGACACAAAAGTATATGATGGCATTATAACTTCATCGCCATATTTTATATCTATTAATATTGCCGCCATTTCTAATGCGTCAGTACAACTTGTAGTTAAAAGGCAATGTTTAAAACCATATTTTTCACGGAAAAATGTTTGGCATTTATTTGTATAAAAACCATTCCCTGAAATTTTTCCACGGCTTATTACATCATTAATATATTTATTTTCATTGCCTGTAATATAAGGCTTATTAAAAGGTATCATATTTTTTTTGCTATTATTAATATACTTCCTCCAAAATTCATTTGTTTTTTGTTTTCAATATTTTTTAACTCTTTTGAAAAAGAAAAATTAAGTGTTTTTTTAACTAATCCAATTGGTTCTTTATTTTCCTTTAGATATTCATCAACAATATATTTTCTTTTAACGCCAAGTAATGACGGAATTGTTCGAATAATAAATATAGGTAAAGGCAAAATTCTGAAAAAATATGTTGAATATAAAATATCGAAACCGTTTTTTTTCAATAGTTTATTTAGTTTATTTTTTGAATACCTTCTAAAATGACCATCGTGAGAATCTTCACTTGACCACAAAAAATTATATGCAGGAACTGTCAAAATTAATAACCCATTATGAATTAATATCGAATTTATTTTTTTTATAAATTCGGTATCATTCCTTATATGTTCTAGTACATCAAAAACACCTATTGCCGGTATTGTGTTTTCATTAAAATGAATATCATTAAACGATGCACAAATCAAGTTTTCCAAACCTCTTTTTTGTGCATTTAGAATACCTTTAATATCTGGTTCTACAAAAAAAACATTATTTCCATTTTTTTGAATTGCACTTGAAACATATCCATTACCTCCTCCTATTTCGAAAAATGAAATATTTTGTGGAAAAAACACATTTAATGCTGAAATAATACAATTATTTCTATGTTTAAACCAAAAACTCTTGTCTTCTATTTGAAAAAAAGTTTCGTTTCCATCTTTTGGATATGATGCAGGAGTGGATGTTTTTGGAAACCAAATATTGTCTTTAATTTCAACATCCAAAATATAATCATTTATGTTGTTAGTCATTATTTTTTACAATATGTTTAATAGTAAACTGGGGTTTTTTATTTAGGTTTAAGTATGTTCGCCCTAAATATTCGCCAATCAACCCTAATGATAAAAGTATTAATCCACCTAAAATTAAAATTATTACAATTAAAGAAGTCCAACCTTCAACAATATTATCAGAAAATAAATATTGGTACAAATAATAAAATGCAAGCATAAATCCAACTAAAGATACACCAAATCCAATAAATGATGAAATTCTCAATGGAATTACTGAAAAGCTTGTTGCAAGTTTCAAAAATACCGTTACTGAACGAAAAAAATTAAAATTACCCTTACCTTCAAATCGTTTATGATGTTCGACATCTATTTGAGTAATATTACTTGTTATACTAAATATTAGTCCATCAACGTATGGATAAGGTCCGTGATATTTAATTACTTCATCAATAACTTGTTTAGAAATTACTTTGAATGGCGATAAATATAAATATTTGGGCTTATTTATTATAGTTTCTGATACTTTTCCATTTAGCCAACTTCCTATGTTTTTCCATAACGCTTGTTTCTTTTTTGTAAAATTTGCATAACAAACATCGTATCCTTTTTTACATTCTTCATAAAGTTTAATAATATCAAAAGGAGAATGTTGTAAATCATCATCCATAATTACAATGTAATTTCCTTGTGCAACATTCAATCCAGCCATAATTGCATTATCTTGACCGAAATTTTTCATCAGATTAATGCCTACAATATTTTTATTTTGAGTTGTTAACTTAAAAATAACATCCCAACTACTATCTTTACTATAATCATTAATTAAAACAATTTCATATTTTATATTTATTAATGCTTGAGTAAGCCTTTTTTCTAGTTCCGCAAGATTGTCTTCGCTATTATAAACGGGTATTACAACACTAATTTCTATCATTTTCAATAATAATTAAAATGTCTTTTTTTTCATATATAATTCTATAATCAAAGTTAAATTTATTTTTCATATTCTTGATTAGTTCAATAAATGATTTTTTATTATATCTAAAAGTTTCATTTCCTTTTCCTGCATTTGCTGAAATTCTTGCAATTTTACCCAATATACCCGTTGAACTTGAAAAATTTTTTATAGGTTCTGAAATTATAATTGTACCAGATGAGTTAAGCATTAGTTTAAAAACTTGCTCAACATTGTCGTAAAAATGATATAAAGATCCAGCAATGATACAAATATCTGCCTTCGGCAAGTTATCTAACTTCATTATGTCTTGACATTTTGCATTGTAGCCTTTTTTAGTTGCATAATCAATAAAATCTTCATTAATATCAAATCCAGCCCATTTAATATTATTTTTTTTACAAAAATTTGCCACATAAATATCTCCAAAACATAGTTCATTTACTGAAGTAATTTTTGTATTAAATAACTTAATAATATCGTTGAATCTTTTTTTATATTTTCCAAAATATAACAGATTCATTAAAATTCGATACAATTTTATATTTTTATAAATCAAACTTGTGTTACTCATTTGCTTTATTATTGTTAGTTTGTAAGTTCAACAGCTCATTATAGTTTTCTATCTTACCCATAATTATCAATGGAATAATTGTATAAATTATATAAGTTGAATCAATACCTGTAGCATATCCTACAATAATGCAATATAGAATAATTGAAAAGGCAATAATTCTGAATTTCTTTCTAGTAACTATTTTGTAATATCGGATTAAGATATTATAATAAAATGAATATAAATATACTATTAACCCTAAAATTCCATAAATAAAAAAATATTCAAAGAAATCATTATGCAATTGAAATGGTTTATCAGAAGTAGATTCGTAATAAGACATACCATCGCCAGTAATTAATGATTTTGTGGTTATTTTACTAATATAGTAATCCAAAATTTCAATACGACCACTACTAAAAGAGTTTAAATCAATTTCATCTCCTCGTTCAAGTTTTTGAATATCCGATTCGGAACTTAAAAACTGCATTACAGAATTTTGTTGATCTATTTCAAGACTATTAGAATATTCTAAAAACACAACCAATGATAATCCAAAAATTACTGTACTTAATATTAATAAACGTTTCTTAAATTTAGAAATCACAGCAAAGTAGGCTATAAAAATCAATGCACCAAAGAACACACTTCTAACTCCAATAAAAAAAACAGGAAGTATTAAAATATATTTAATTAATCTGTTTTTTGAATAATATTCTGATAATGCAAAAAAAGAAAAAATTATTCCCATATACATAAATGCAACAGGATGTTCCCTGCCTTGCCATAATTCATCTCTATAAGAAGCAATATTAATAATATCAAAACCAATCAATGATAGCTTATATATACATAAAACAAAAAAAATCATTAGGCTAATTTTCAATAACTTAAATGTTATCCTTAATAAATTATCATTTGGTTTAT
>MENC01000245.1:19476-20424 GCA_001768155.1 Bacteroidetes bacterium GWA2_30_7 | reverse complement strand
GTCAAAGATGTTAATCGTATTTTTTTCGTCACTTATTATTTTTACATATAATGTAATAAAATAAATAAAATACATTAACACTCCCCATAAAGCAGTAATGAAAACAAAAGAGTTATTTGTATCATCTCTAAGTGGAAAAATAACAAGAAACGGATATAAAATCAATAATATATAAAATAATTTTTTAAGCAATAATCTTAGATTTGTTTTTAAGTTTTAATTCATAATAACATATTCCTATTCCAAAAATAAAAAAAATAATATCCGATACTAAAAGACCTGTAGCTACCCCATCTATTGAATTCATTACTCTTGCGAAGTAATTTAATAAAACACCGTACAATGTTAATTTAAAAAGGGTAACAAAAAAGATTGATTTCCATGCTTTCAAGCTATAAAGGACATTCAGTCCTATTATAGAGCCAGAAAATACCCCTGAAAAAAAAGCTAATTTTGAGGCAAAAATAGCAGAAGTGTATTTAACGAAAAATGATTCGATAAAATAAGGAATAATAATACATCCAATAATTGCCATAGGCAATAGAAATAAGCCTATATAAAAAGACGATTTCCAAACCCATGTCCATAATTTATTTTTATCGTTGCTTTTACCAACTTCATAAGACATCTGAGGATACATATATTGAGCGACTATTGTTGGAAATAAGTTCATTGCTGTTATTATTGCCAAAGCAGGGGAGTAATACCCAACTGCAATTACACCAGTTACAGATAAAAGCACAACTCTACTAAAAGTTGAAGTTAAACTCTGTAAATAAATCATAGAAAAAAGAGGGATTCCTGTTTTTAACAATAGTTTAAACTCTGGTTTATAAAACTTTGAGGATATTTTTAGAGGTCTATTGTAATGTAATAATAAAACCATTGAAAATGATGTAATAATATAGCGAAAAACCATTCCAGAATATTCCCAAAAATAAATAAACA
>MENC01000245.1:2419-19442 GCA_001768155.1 Bacteroidetes bacterium GWA2_30_7 | reverse complement strand
TTGTTACAATTCCAACACCAAACATTGTTAAAATAAAATATGAATTTTGTGTTTTTACAAGAGTAAAGTATATAATAATAAATGCCGAAATAAATGATACTACAATGGTACAAATTTTACTTAATAATAATGCCGTTGATGCTAAACGATTTGCCATATTATCATCACCTTTTCCTTTAAAAAATGGATATTCTCTATTTAAGGCAGTAAAAATTCCTAATTGTAAAAAAAATATATATGTTTGAAAAATTATCATTGAATTCCAATAGCCCATATAAAAAGGGTCAATCCATGTTATTAATATAATATTTGTTAGCATATTTGACATGCTCATAATAAAAGATGCCAATGTAAAAATCACTGAAGTTTTTTTCGTAAGACCTATTAAATATAAATACAATCTTCTATACATAATATTTAAACAATGATAGTGATATGCTTTTCAATTTTATGATTTATTGACATTATAAATCATTTCAATTTCATTTAAGTTTTGTATTGATTTAATATTTTTGTATTCTTCTTTAATAATTGGTTCTTTTCCACTTACAGCCTTGTATAACCAATAATGAATATTTTGTTTATTTATATCAAAAATTGAAACAGAAGAATTTACACTAATAATATTTTTATTTGAAATAGCATTTATTATTATTTCGGCTGGAATATTTGGATTTTTATCTATACAAAGATACTCATTTACATATTTATTATAATCTAAAGTTAATTCAGCAGGATGAAGCTTTAACAAAACTCGCTTTTTATATTTTAGAGCCAAAAAACTTAACAATTCAATGGTTTTAATATAGTTAACCTTTGTAATGGCGTTAATATTAGAATAATTCAATATTGGTTGAGTAAAAAATAAAATATTCACATTATTATATAATTCCACATCAAATTTGAAAATTTTACTAATAGATGTTTTATTTAAAAGTGTTTTTGAGAGCAAGCTATTTGAATTAATAAACTGTTTATCATAAATATTTCTATGGGCAATTAGCAAATCAATAGTATTCCCTGCATTTTTATAAACTATTACTTTATTTGGTAATTTTTTGTAAAAGTTAAGAAATTTTCTAAAATACAATTTAGCTGTCAATAAAAACAAATCACTTTGAGATATGTTTCTATCTATTCCAACTGAATCAGCAAGAAGTGTTATCTTGCTTTTTAAGATACTATTATTAAGTCTATTAACAATTATTTGTGAAGTAAAATATATTGGATTATTCACTACAATTTCAGAAATACCTTGTGTTTCTGAAAAATTTTTAAATTCATTATCCGGAAAAAATGTCCAATTATTTAACTGGTTTTTGAAAATATAATGCTTTCCTGGCAAGTCTTCAAAGGAAATATTCTTAAATCTATTTGGACTTGAAGGTAAAAATACAAAAATTGGAACAGAATCATTTTTTTTCAAAATTTCATAATAATACAATAAAGAAATAAGTAATCCATATTCAGTATTTAATAAAAAAATTACCTTTTTTTCTTGTGAATTATTCATTAATAGAAATTTTTAATTACTTTTTTATATTCTTCCCACTGCCCAACATCAATCCACGATTTTTCAGAAACAGGAAATACTCCTACTTTTTTCCCAGCTTTTTTCATATCAGCCATAAGGTTAGTAATATGATAAAAAGTATTATCTGGAATAATTTGAAGTATGTCTGGATTTAATAAGTACATACCAGTATTTACCAATAATTCATATTCGGGCTTTTCAATGATGTTTTTTAGCTCTCCCCCATTTTCAATTTCGCAAACACCATAAGGTATAACATAGTGTTGCATTGAAGCAACAACAGTCAAATCATATTTGCCATCTTTGTGAAATTCGTAAATACTATTATAATTATCTTTAATAATAATATCACAATTTGAAACAAAAAAAGGGGTATTCACTTTTCCTGATAAAAACTTCAAAGCACCTGCTGTTCCCAAAGGATTTTCTTCATTAATAAATGTTATATTATATTTATCTTGTTTATCTTCGAAATAGGCTTTAATCATACTTGCCATGTGCTTAACTGTAATATAAAAATTATTACAACCAAATTGTTTATACTCATCCATAATTATTTCAATCATTGTGCGATCGCCCATTGGGATAAGTGGCTTTGGTAAAATTTTTGTAAACGGTTCCATTCGAGTTCCTTTTCCACCTGCCATTATAACAACTGGTAAGTTTAATTTTGACTCGACTTTGTCGCTTTGTGCAACATCAGAAAACAAATCTTTATAAAATATCAAGTCAATAAATTTTCCATTATCATCAACTAAGGGAAGGTTATAAATTGTTTTATCAAGCATTAAACTTCTGATTTTATCGATATTAAAATCAGATTGATTAATGACTATTGGGCTTGTATTCATAACATTAACCATTTCTGACTTAACATCAACACCTTCTAGAATTTTTCTTCTGAAATCGGAATCGGTTAAAATTCCTTTCAATACATTATTCTCATCAACAATTACAATTATGCCAAAGTGTGCCTCATCTAACTTTTTAATACCTTCTTTAAGGGTAATATTAGGAGTAACACAAATTTTATTAAGTTGTTCTTTAGTTCTAAATTGTTTGTAATTCATTATTAATTACATTAATTAAATTATTAATACCAGGCGTTTTAAATGCTACTTTTAATTTTTCATTTTGTGTCAATAAATAATTAGAATTATTTATTAGAGCCAATTTATTTTCATCAATATTACTAAATGTTCCTAAATTTACTGTAAATCCTTCTTCTTCGAGCCTTGTAGCATAGTTATTTTGGAAATCTTGAAAAGCAATAGAAAAATTAGGTTTTTTCGCTGCAATTGATTGAAAAGTTGAGTTTCCATAAGTAGAAATAACCAAAGCTGCATTATTCAGTAAATCGTGAACATTATTAATATTTTGTAAAAAAGCTATTTTTTGGTATTTAGAAGATAGTTCTTCCTTAAATTCCTTAGAGTAGTGTGGTGAAAGCAATACTTTAATGTTACGTTTGCAGAATTTTTCCTGAATAATTATATTTAAAAAATTAAAAATAACATATCCATCTTTATCCGCCCCAAAAATGCAGACAATGTCACCATTAATTCCAAAATAATTCGAATTAAAAAAAGCATCTGGAACAGGTAAATATTTAAAACCGACAAATACTTTTTGGTTTTCTGTTTTTCCTCTAATTATTGTATATGGAAGGTAATTTATATAGATATCTACTTCGGGAGGAATTGTAACATCTAAAACATCAAAGAATAATATAAGCTTTTTAGTGTGTGTTTTTAATTTTCGAAAGAAATCATAATTAATGTCTAAACTACCTGGATAAAACATTGTATCAACAAAAGAGATTGCAGATATGCTTTCGTCATCCTTATCAAGTACAGTTACTTTTCCAGAAAGATTTGCTGAAATAAAATTCATTGCTGATTCAGAATAGATTCCTCTAATTGCAATCTTATAAAATGGAAAACGTGAGGAAAATTCATTTGTAAAATCTATTCCTCTTGATAAGTGTCCAAGCCCAATTTCTGTAAATGAATCACAATAATATATAAAATCGTATCCATTCATCATCGTATTTTACAGGCTTTAGTAATATCATCTAACAATTGTTTTGAATATTTTTGACCCTTATCACTCTGTTTATTAATATTAATTAAACTTTTATTTGACTCAATAAATTCTATTACTTGCCTTAATGAAATGGCGTTATTATTTACACAAAGTTTCTTATAAATCAATCTCACAAATTGAGCATCTTCTTCAAAATCAACTGTTAATCTTAAATCAGGAGCAATAAACTCATTAGGGACATCAATCTCATTAACTTTAAAAATATGCTCATTCATTGTAAAGTAATAAGTCATATACTCAGTATATGAAAGGTCAATACCTGCATCCATTAACGTTTTAAACGCCTGTAGGCTTATTATTTCAGCGCTTGCTCCAATTGGAATTCTGTCGTACTTAACCTTTGAATAATCTGCATTATTTTTAAAATGAGATTCTATGAGTAAATCAATAACTTCATAACTAGTTAGAGGGTTATCTCCAGTAACCCTAACAACAACATCTATAGAGTATTTTTCAGCAGCTTCTTTATATCTTTTAACAAGATTCAAATTGCTTCCTCTATAAACATTCAAATTTTGTTTATTACATAATTCTTCGATACGGTCATCATTTACGTCTGTTGTTGTTGCAACAATTATTTTATCTATAAATTTTGACTTCTGAACATTAATAACAACTCTTTCCAGTAATGTTTTTCCATAAATATCAATTATTCCTTTGTTTGGAAGCCTTCCTGAACTCAGTCTAACGCTTATTATTGCTGCTATAGTTTTATTCTGATACATAATTTATACACTATAATAATCCATTATAAATACCACCATCAATTTGTGTTGTAGTTCCTGTAATTCCCCTTGCTGAATCGGAACATAAAAAAGTTACTAAATCGCCCAATTCCTGTGGTGTTTGATATCTTCCCAAAGGCATATTTTTAACAGCATTTTTTTCAACTTCCTCAATTGTGATATTTTGATTTTTTGCAGCAATTGCCATTAATTCAACTGCCCTATCCGTTTTAAATGCTCCAGGACAAATATTATTAATTGTAATTCCATTTTTAATTAGTTCTTTTGTCAGTGAACGTGCCATAGCAACAACTCCAGACCTAAATACATTTGACAATATTAAAGTCTCTGCTGGCTCTTTTACAGACAATGATGTAATATTAATTATCCTCCCAAAATTCTGAGCTTTCATATATGGAACAACATAATTTATCATTCTAACAACATATAATAGCACGTCGTTGTATGCTTTATTCCAGTCTTCAATTTTAAAGTTAAAAAAAGTTCCAGGCTTAGGCCCTCCTGAATTATTAATAAGAATATCTACTCTACCAAATCTTTTTATAGTTTCATCTACTATTCTTTTGTTGTCTTCAGCATTGGACATATCTACCTCTAAGGCAAGAACATCTACACCAAGAGCAAGAATCTCTTCTTTAGAGTTCTTCAAAGAAATAATTTCATTAGCACATATAACAATATTAGCTCCTTCTTTAGCAAGTTGTAAAGCACATCCCTTACCTAGACCTTTGCTTGAGCCTCCAATTATTGCAACTTTTCCTTTTAGTTTTAAATCCATGTTATTTATTCAAAATCGTTTATATTAAGTATTTCATCCTCATTAAGATTTTTTTTTGCTTTTTTCCCCAAAAGTAGTTCAAAATCGCTTGGAGGAATCCCAATACCCGGTCTTTTAAAAACCAAATCATCAATTTCAATTATTTTTCCTATCGAAATATTTCTAGCAGATAAAATACTTCTTCTCATAATAGACCTATCCATATTTTCACCAACAGCAACTCTCTTATTTTTAGCATTAAGGCTTTCTTTTGCATATCGAACAATATTAACAGAATCCTTCATTTCATCAGGTTCAAGGCAAATTTGCCAATCTGAACTTTTTTCAGAACGAGATATAGCAAGATGCTTAGTAATTACGCATGCTCCAGAAGCAATAGCTAATGCCGGAGTCCATATTAGCGGACTGTGATCAATAAAACCAACAAGACAGTTAAATTGATTTTTTAAAGTGTTTATATATCCTAAATTCATATCCGAAATCTCAACGCCATGATGTCCACTGGCCATTGGATGTTGTCCTAATAATAAAATCAAATTGTTTTTTGCATTATCATTTATTCGAGCTATTGCCCAATTTATTTCCTCTTCTGTTGCTAAAGGAAGACTTAGGAAGAATGGTAATCCTGTTGAAACAACTGCATCAATAATCTGAGGATTCGTAATATCAGAAGCATTAATATTGAATGCACTACATCCTTGTTCAGCTAAAAATTTTATAATACTAACACTTAATGGTGCTGCTATAAATTCAAGATTATTTGAATTAGCTAACTCAATAAGTTCCTTAATCTGATCATTTGAATATTCAAGTTCTTTCCATATTTTATAGGCTGGTTCAGATTTTTTATAAAATTCATCAACACGTGCTAACTGAAATTCAATTGCATCTGCACCTGTTTCGGAGGCAATTTTAATCATTTTTTTTGCTTTATTAAAATCTCCCCATGCAACATTTCCTTCTTCAATAATAAAAAAGACTTCGTTGTTAGATAAATATTTTTTGCCTATCTTTATTTTGTTCATTTAAAATGTTTATTAATAATTTTTGAAAACTGATGTCCTCCTCTAATTAATCCGAGACCTTTATTAATCCAAGCTTTATGAACTGGGTAATTAACTAAATAAGTTCCCATTTCAGCAAAATCTGTATTATCTGCGAACCAATTTAAAAGATGTGAATCCATCTTAGAGAAAATGCCGAAACCTCTATAATCAGAATCTACTGCGGAAATTACAGCATCACCTACAGTTTTTTCGAATTCTTTAATATATTTTTTTTTAGCACTATAATAGCCAACTATCTTATTATTTATTTCAGCTATAAACATTATATCAACAAATTTTTTAAGAATTGAATTTTCTGCAGATTGCTTAAGTAAATTACTGGCAAGGTTATCATCTAAAAAAGGATCCATATGAAAACGGCTGAATTTAAAAGATTTATGAGCCAAATCAGCAACGAGAGGAGCATCCATTTCAGTCGCTAAACGAATGGTAAGATTATGCTCTGGATAATAAAAACTTGATTCAAATTTTTTTTTCTGTGAGCTAAAAGTTATTAAAGTATGAATGTAATAAAAATCATTTTTTATTAAACTATTAAAAATGTAATCAACATTTTGGGTATTATTATTTAAATTTAAAGAAAAATAAAATTTAGAGGTAATATTCGCTAATTTCTTCTCAAATTCACTTATAAGTTTCGTAATGATTAAATTAACTTCTTTATAATTTGTTGAAAATACTAGTAAGTCAGTAATTTTATAACAATTAAATCCAAAGTTTTCACTATCAAAATCATCCTTAGTGGAGCTAATAAAACCCAAGAGTTTATCTTCAGAAACAGCCATAAAAGAATGGCTATCTATACTTTTAAGTATATTTATCATTCTTCTTTTAAAATAGTTCTTTAGTTGTTCATCAGAAATATCCGAATATTCATGATATTGGAACTGATTTCTTTTAGCCTTTTTTAAAATTAAACTTATATTATTTTCATCTAATGGAAGTATCTCTAACATATTAATAATTATATAATTAATTATTTGAAATAATTTCTTTTATAGCATCAATTACATACTGAATATCTTGTTCTTTCAATTTGCCAAACATAGGTAATGTAATAATATTTTCTGATACATATTCAGTTATTGGCAGAGTTACGTTATATTTTTTATATATAGAATAACGATGAACAGAAGAATAGTGAACGCTTGTTTGAATACCTTTCTTATGTAATTTATCTCTTACTTCTTCACGTTTATTAATGTTGGAATTTTTCAATAAAATAGGGAAAATATAATTTGAGCTAAACTCTTTATAATTCAAAAACGGAATTATTATTTCTTCTACATCTTTAAGTCCTTTTATATATTGCTCTCTTACTATAGCTCTTTTTTCAAGATCATTTTGCAATTTGTCCAATTGCACAATACCAATTGAAGCTCGAATATCATCCATTCTAAAATTAAATCCAAGTTCAATTACATCATAAGTGGTTGAATGACCTTTTGCACGTTCGTAAGACATTGATGTCATTCCATGTGAACGTAATAATTTAGTTTTATCTAGTAGGTCTTTGCGATTTGTAACTATCATCCCTCCTTCGCCAGTACTAATGTTTTTGTTTGAAAAAAAGCTAAAGCATCCAACATCTCCAATAGTTCCAAGTTTTTTCCCTTTATATTCTGACAATGGTCCATGACAGGCATCTTCAACTACCTTTAAGTTATACCTTTTTGCTATATCCATAACAGCATCCATATCAACAGCAAAGCCTCCATAATGCATTACAACAATAGCTTTTGTTTTTTCTGTTATTAAATTTTCAATTTTAACTGGATCTATTGTTAAATCTTCATAATTGCAAATATCACAAAACACAGGAGTAGCCCCCACGTATCTAATAGCATTTACAGTTGCCACAAATGTAAGAGAAGGAGTAATTACCTCATCGCCTTCTCTAATTCCAAGAGATGCAAATGCTAGATGTAATGCTGTTGTGCAATTAGACATAGAAATTGCAAAATCTGCGTTAAGCATTTTAGCAAATTTATTTTCAAACTCTTCGCATTTAGGACCTATTGAAATCCATTTTGATTTTAATGTTTCAATTACTGCTTTTTCTTCTGCTTCGTCAAAGTTTAAATCGAAAAGTGGTATTTTATATTGCATTTTTAAAAGTATTTGTGTAAATAAAATTAATATTTTAATCAATAAATTCTAGACTCATTGGAGTTCCAAACGTTAAATTTTTATTCACATTTTTGCCAATAATATTTTTAAGGAATTTAGGGTGTAAACCATTTCCGGGTCTTATAGATCTTACATTTTCAAGGGTTAATACTTCGCCCTTTTTAATATCCTTGACAACAAACAATGAACGAGCATATTTCTTTTGAACTTTAGCTTTATCAATCAGTTCATAAGTAACTTTACCGAGTGCTTTTTCAACCTCTCTTATTGAATCAACCATTTTTCTAAACTCATGAGGCTCCATTGAAAAACCTGAATCAACTCCTCCTAATTTTCTATCTATTATAAAATGTTTCTCAACAACTCTAGCTCCTAACGCAACCGAAGTAATTGCTACAATATCTCCCATTGAATGATCTGACAATCCTGCTTCTACACCAAATTTTGTTTTAATATCGCTTATTGTTAAAAGATTTGCTTCTTCAACTTTTGCCGGATAATTTGAAGTACATTTAAGAATGATAATTTGATTGTTTCCGACATTGCGGCATGCTTCAATAGCAAGGCGTAAATCATCTTCATTAGCTACACCATTAGAAATTATCATAGGCTTGCCCTTTGACGCAGCATATTCAATAAGCGGAATATCAGTTATTTCAAAGCTTGCTATTTTATAACAAGGAACATTCAATTTTTCAAGAAAATCTACAGCAGAAAAATCAAAAGGAGTAGAAAAGAAAATTAATCCTAACTCTTCAGCATATTCTTTTATTTTTTGATGCCACTCCCAAGGAGTATTCAATTCTTTATATAAGTCATAAAGATTTCTTCCATCTAAAAAAGTACCTCCACTTATTGTAAAATATTCGTTATTACAATCAATTGTAATTGTATCTGGTGTAAAAGTTTGAAGTTTTAAGGCATCTGCTCCTGCATCTTTTGCGGCTTTAACAGTCTTAATTGCCAAATCAAAATCATGATTGTGGTTTCCAGATAACTCAGCAACTATAAAAGTTTTGTTATTGTTTTCAATTTTAAAATCTCCTATTTTAATCATATTCAATTAATTTTTAAGTTTATAAATCGTTAAACATTATAAATATCAACTTTATATTTCCTTAAATTTTCAGGTTTCAAAAACCATTCTATCGTTTCTGTAAGTCCTTTTTCTAAAGTGTAATTTGGCTTGAAAGATGTTAGTTTCATTAATTTAGAATTATCTCCCCAAAGTCTGAAAACTTCAGATTTTTCGGGGCGGATTCTTTGCTCTTCGGTTATAAATCTTACATCAGATTTCATTATTTTTTTAATTAATTCCAATGTATTTATAACAGAAATTTCATAATTACTTGATATGTTAATTTCTTCGCCATCAGTTTTATTTGTTGATTCTGCAATTGAGATAAAACCTTGACAAGTATCTTTCACAAAATTAAAATCTCTTGTAGGGGTTACATCTCCTAATTTAATTTCCTTAATTCCTGAAGCAATTTGTGAAATTATTGTTGGAATAACCGCTCTTGCCGATTGACGTGGTCCATAAGTATTGAAAGGTCGAACAATTGTAACAGGGAGATTAAATGCATTGAAATAGCTTAATGCCATTGCATCGGCTCCAATCTTACTTGCGCTATATGGTGATTGTGGTTGTTTCAGGTGTTTTTCATCAATCGGAACATATTGTGCAGTGCCATAAACTTCACTTGTTGAAGTATGAAGAATTTTTTTGCACCCATTTTCTAAAGCTGCTTGGCAAATATTCAGTGTTCCATTAATATTTGTTTCGACATAACTATTTGGTGCTACATAAGAATATGGAATTGCAATTAATGCTGCAAGATGAAAAACAATATCAATATCCTTTGTGATTTTTTTACAAAAAAAAGGGTCTCTGATATCTCCATTAACTACTTCAATATCTTTAAGGCAGTTAACATCTTCGAGCCAGCCCCAATAATTAAACGAATTATATAATGATAATGCTCTTACTTTGTAGCCTTTTTCAACCAGCATTTCGGTTAAATGCGAACCTATAAATCCATCTGCACCTGTAACTAATACTCTTTTCATTACTTATTTTTGAAAACTTAAAGTTAAGACAAATATTTTAATTGAAAGGTTTCTTTTAAATTTATTTATTGTATCAATTCATTAGACCATAATTGTTCTAAAAATATTTTCCAAGGTAATACTATAATTCCATCTACAATTCTTGGATATTCTTCGTTACATACAAGTATGAGTTTTTTTGCATTATATTCGTCGGCAAAAGCTTTTAATCCTTTAAAATGTCTGCTTGATGCATTATTTGTAGATTTTACTTCAACTGCAATTTCATGATTTCCCAAAATAAAATCAACTTCAAATTGAGATGTAGTTCTCCAATATGAAACTGGATAATTTATATTTGAATAATTGCTATGTGCATGTATTTCATTATAAATCAAATGTTCAAAAGCGTTCCCAAATATCTCGCTACCATATTGAATATTACTTCTTTTTAGTAGATAATTTGTAATTCCAATATCAAAAAAATAAAATTTGGGAGAAAGTATAACTCTGCGTTTTGGTTTTTTCTGATATACAGGTAAAAAACGTCCAATAAGCGTATCTTCAAGAATTTGAAAATATTCTTTAATTGTCGGCGCACTTACCCCGCAATCTGTAGCGATATTTGAATAATTTACAATTTCACCGTTTGAGAATGCTGCTGTTTCCAAAAATTTTGAAAATGAAGGAATATTGCGAATTTTTGCCTCTGTTGCAATTTCATCTCTCAGATAACTACCAACATATGCTGACAATAATTTTTTTGGATTTTTTGACAAATAATGTTTTGGCAATAAACCATGATTTAAGGCAGTCAATAAATCAAAATCTGGAATTTCTGCAAATGTCAAAGGATATAATTCATATCTGATTGCTCTTCCTCCAAGCAGGTTATTTCCTGATTTAAGTATTTTTCTTGGACTTGAACCACTTAAAATGAATTGTGTTTGATGATTTGTAATAAGCCAATGTATTTCATTTAGCAATTGTGGAATTCGTTGTATTTCGTCAATTATTACAGGCTTTTGAGGTTTAGCTGCTTCGATAATTTGAATTAACAAACTTGGGTTTGCTAAAAATCGATTATATTCGTTTGGAAGTAATAAATCAAAATATAAAGAATCGGGATATACGGTTTTTAATAAAGTACTTTTCCCGGTCTGTCTTGCGCCCCATAAAAATGCACTTTCGTGTTCAATTCCTTCAAATATTTGTTTTCTAAAAAACATGATAAACAAAAGTACTACTTTTTTTTAACATGATAAACTAAAGTAGAAATTATTTAATAAATGTACATATATTAGTTTATCAGAGCATTGAATCAAAATTCAAAGGTGTTCCCCTTTTCAAATCAATTTTAGCTTTTTTTCCAATTATTTCTTTCAGAAATTTAGGGGGAAGTCCATCCCCGGGACGAATCGAACGAACATTTTTTTCGTTAAATTGTTCTCCTTTTGCAATATCTTCTGTAACAAAAAGCGAACGTGAATATTTGCGGCTTTTTATGATTTTTTCGGTTAGTTCATAAGTTACTTTTCCAAGTGCTTTTTCAACATTCCGAACGGATTCTACCATTTTTTTAAATTCTTCATATTCCATTGAGAATGCAGCATCTGGTCCTCCGGTTTTGCGTGAAATTATAAAATGCTTTTCTATAATTTTTGCTCCAAGTACGATTGAAGCAATTGCAACATCGCTTCCCATAGAATGGTCTGAAAGTCCGGCAATTACGGCGAAGCGTTTTTCCATATCTGGAATAGTCAGCAAGTTGGCATCTTCAACTGAGGCAGGATATTCGGAGGTACATTTTAATAATGAAATTTGATTATTTCCGACTTTTCTGCAAGCATTCAATACATCTTTAATATCTTCTTCTGATGCAATTCCTGTAGAAATAATCATTGGTTTTCCTTTCGATGCAACATATTCAATTAGTGGAATATCGGTAATTTCAAAACTTGCTATTTTATAGCATGGAACATTTAATTTTTCAAGAAAATCAACTGCTGAATTATCAAATGGTGTTGAGAAAAAAATCAAACCGAGTTCTTCGGCATATTTTTGTAGTTTTGACTGCCATTCCCAAGGCGTATATGCTTCTTTGTAAAGCTGATAAAGGTTTTTTCCATCCCAAAGTGTTCCACCTTTAATTTTAAAATAATCGTTATCGCAATCAATTGTTATTGTATCTGCCGTATATGTTTGAATTTTAATTGCATCTGCTCCTGCATCTTTTGCGGCTTTAATAGTTTTAAGGGCAAGTTCAAAGTTTTGATTATGATTTGCTGATAATTCGGCAATTATAAAAACGGGAAAGTCTTTTCCGATATTTCTGTCTCCAATTTTATACACTTTTTTTAGATAATGATTTTAGAATTTATAATTTATTTTTTTACCACATAGTATCATAGAAACATAGGATTCACATAGCTTTTTCCACACAAATTTCAGCTATGAATTTTAGAGTTTCATCAACTTCTCTGCTGCTCTTTCCATTGTTTCGTTCGATTTTGCAAAACAAAATCTTAATGTTTTATTATCTGTATTTTCGTGATTAAAAACTGAAACGGGAATTGCAGCAACTCCGTAATCTTTAGCTAAACGGAAAGCAAAATCTGTATCTTTTTCATCAGAAATTTTGTGATAATTCATAAGCTGGAAATAAGTTCCACATGAGGGTCGAATTACAAACTTTGTTTCTTTCATAAGATTATTGAAATAATCCCTTTTTTGCTGGTAAAAACATCCAAGTTCTTTATATAAATCTTTGTTTTTTAATATTTCACTCAGAGCCCACTGTATGGGTGTATTAACACAAAAAACTATGAACTGATGTATTTTTCTGATTTCTGCTGTTAAATGAGGTGGAGCAAGGCAATATCCCATTTTCCATCCTGTTGTATGAAATGTTTTTCCAAAAGATGATATTATAACGCTTCTTTGAGCCAATTCAGGAAATCTTGCAACACTCTGATGCTCATAACCATCAAAAATTATATGTTCATAAACTTCATCACTTAGAATAATAATATTGGTTTTTGCTGTAATCTTTTTTAATTTTTCTAAATCGGATGCTGATAATATTGCTCCGGTAGGATTATGTGGAGAATTTAATATTATCATTTTGGTATGAGGGTTAATAAACCTTTGCACTTCATCCCAATCAATTTTATAATATGGTGGTTTCAACTGAAGAAAAACCGGAACTCCTCCGTTTAACTTTATTGCAGGAACATAACAATCGTATGCCGGTGAAAAAACGATTACTTCATCACCTTCAGTAATTAATGCTGAAATTGCTGTAAATAAGGCTTGAGTAGCTCCGGCTGTAATTGTAACTTCTGTTTCGGGATTATATTTATACGAATATAATTGCTCTGTTTTTTCACAAATTATTTCTCGTAATGGCATTAGCCCTTCCATTGGAGCATACTGATTATGACCTAGTTTCATGTGCTTATTAACTAGGCTTACTAATTCGGGCGAACATTCAAAGTCTGGAAATCCTTGAGATAAATTTATAGCATTATGTTCATTTGCAAAACGAGACATTACTGCAAAAATAGATGTTGAAATATATGGAAACTTAGATGAAATCATAAAAACCAAACTTATTAGATTTTACAAAGTTAAAAAAATTGATTCAAGTTATAAAGCTTGAATTTATTTTAATTAACTATTTTTGTTCACAAATTCCAATTTAGGATTTTGGGATTTGGGAGTTAGGATTTAAGATTAGGGATTATGATTAATAAATTTATAAACTATTTTGTTAAAAAGCTCAAAAAAAGTCATTATGTACAGTCTTTATTTTTTGCTCCTATAAATATAAAATCCATGCCGGTATTTGGAATCTTTACTGACAGTTACGGAAACATATTCAAATTATATTCTGGATTCAGAACTAAACTAAAACCCGATTGGAAAAGCTTTGTAGAAAACCAAGGAAAAAAATTTCAAACTAATATTGAGTTTTTTAAAAATAATAAAAAAGATTGCCGGTTGGCTCTTAACAGAATTATTCCTATTGCTTATTCTTATTCAAAAATTATAGAAAATAGTAACATTTTAGAGCTGGGTTGTCATTTGGGTGGAGTTTCGTACTGTCTTGCAGAAATGGGTGCTAAAGAGGTTTATTCAACAGATTTTGCAGGATATAAAGCAAGTGCAGCTGATTCAAATAATAATTCGGAAAAAACTCTGATAGAGATTGATAATGAATTAAATACTGCAAGAACAGAATATGCAAAATTATTCAAAAACAATAGTGCTGTTAAATTTTTAAATGATGATATTTGTAACTCAAAATTACCAGAATCGCATTTCGATTTAATTATCAGTTTTGATGTACTTGAGCATATTAGCAATACTGAACAGGCTTTTGCAAATATTTCAAGAATCTTAAAAGATGATGGTATTGCAATTCATGAATATAATCCATTTTTCAGTTTGAATGGCGGACATAGTGCTTGTACTCTTGATTTTCCATGGGGGCACACAAGACTTTCTGAATCAGATTTTTTAAGATATGTGAAAGAAATCAGACCCGATGAAGAAAATTTAGATATGTCGTTTTATAAAAATGGATTAAACCGCATGAGCATTGATAATTTGATTAAAATCAGCAAGAAAAATAATTTAGAGATATTGTCGTTAATACAATTCACTAAAGAACAGCATATAGGATTATTAAATGATGAAATATTTTCACAATCGAAGAAAGTTTATCCCGATATTACTATTGCTGATTTAGTTACACCTCGAATTATTATTGTTCATAAGAAAAGAATTTAGGAATTTAGAATTTAACATTTAGACATTTAACAATTCATATTTAACCACATAGACACATAGTTACATAGAAAGAATTCACATAGAAAGAACAATTTAGCAGAGAGCAGCCAACAGCAAACAACAAACGTCAAACTATTTTGGGAGTAATTATAAAACAAACAATTAAAGGAACTATTTATACATATCTAGGTGTGTTGATTGGTTTTGTTACGGCTGGATTTTTATTCCCACTGTTTTTTAAATCTGAAGAAATCGGATTAATTAATATTCTTGTTACTTATTCGGCGATATTTGCACAATTTGCAAGTCTTGGCATTCACAGTGTTACAACACGTTTGTTTACATATTTCAGAAACGAAAAAAACGGACATAATGGGTTTTTATTTATTGCAATAATAACGTCTTTAATTGGTTTTTTAATTTCACTTGTAGTTTTTTATTTATTAAAACCGTTGCTGCTCGAAACAGGCTCAAAAGATTCGTTACTATTTTCAGAGTACTTTTATTATAATATTCCCTTAATATTCTTTACACTTTTCTTTAATACTTTCGATAATTACTATAAAGTGCTTTACAACTCAGTTATTGGAACGATTTTAAAAGAATTGGTTCAACGTTTTTTAATATTGCTTTCTATTATCATATTTTATGTTGGATTGATTGACTTTCAATTATTTGTTATACTTTATATTATTGCATCCAGCTTACCAACTTTATTTATTTTGATAAGTTTGATTTACGACAAACAGTTTCACATAAAACCCTCATTTACACACATTAATAAAGAATTAGCGTTATCAATAGTTAGCGTTGGTTTTTTTGGAATTATCACTGGTTTTAGCAGTCTGGCAATACTTCGTATAGATTCGGTTATGATTGCATCAATGATTGGATTAAGTGCAACTGGAGTTTACACTACGGTTTATTTTTTTGCAACTCTAATACTATTACCATCCCGACAATTGCAAAAAATCTCTTCAACTGTTTTAGCTGATGCCTGGAAAGAAAATAATTTAGAAAATATAAAAGAAGTTTATTACAAAAGTTGTATTAATCAGTTTATTATCGCAGCACTTTTTTTCGTTGGGCTTTGGGGAAATATCGACAATATTTTCAGAATCTTACCCCCCGAATTTATTATTGGTAAATATGTATTATTTTATTTGGCACTTGCTAATGTAATTGATATGGCAACAGGTGTAAATGGCACTGTAATAAGCAATTCGAAGCACTACAGATTTCACACATACATAATGCTTGTACTTATATTTTTGATAATAATAACAAATTATATTTTTATTCCAATCTTGGGAATTACAGGAGCTGCTATGGCATCGGCTTTATCGGTTTTAATTTTTAATATTGCCAGATATTTATTTTTATACATTAAATTTAAAATGCAGCCTTTCAATTATAAATTCATTTATGTAATTATTATTTCCCTAATTTCGTATTATTCAGTTTATTTTATTCCGCTTTTCGATAATTTGGTTTTAGATATTTTTGTCAGAAGTTCAATAATTACAATAATTTTTGGGCTACTTACTATAAACTTTAAGGTTTCTGATGAAATTAATGAAAAAGTTAAGGGTCTAAATAAATTATTCTTTTGATTAACACAACTTTAATTTTAATCTAGGAAATGTTGATGATTATTGAATTTTAGGCTTTTAATGGAATTTAAGCAAAACATTTCGACATACCGCATAATATCCATCTAAAAAGATGTATTCGATTTTCAACCAAACCAGTTAAAATTACTAGAATTATTATAAATAGACTGATTAGTTACTGGTGCTTTAGTGGCTATTTTTCTTTT
>MENC01000245.1:0-2365 GCA_001768155.1 Bacteroidetes bacterium GWA2_30_7 | reverse complement strand
GTTGGTTTTGGTAAAGCCTTTTACACGCAGTTTTCCGCTTTTATTAATTTTAACATCAACATTAACATCGCCAACAATTCCACTCGAAGTTGATGTTTTAGCTCCTCCGACTCCAACGTTACCATTAATATTTACTCTATCGTTTAGAATCTGTGTTGACAATGCAACTTCAAGTTCGTCTCTCGAAATTTCATCTCCTGAACGATAATTAACTCCAATATCAAAGTCGTTGCTGATTTGTGAAAGCCAATGGCTTAATTGATTCGATAATAATTCGCTTGAATTAGCTCCTACTGCTTTTCCCGAACCTTTATTTTCATAGTCGCTTCCTCGAAGATTGTCTGGAGTATAAAAACGATTAAGAACCAAAAGGGATAATATTTGTTTATTAATTTCTTCATCAGTTAAACTTTTAAGTTGTGTATTAGCTTTATCATCTGGGATTGGTAGGTTTATATCAAAGTTTATTGTAGGACTTGTGATATTATTAGACATTTTCAGAATACATTCTACAGGAACTCTTTTCTTGTAAGTATCGCTGGTGTCTAAAACCAAATCGTAAAGTGGAGCTTTAACTCTGTAAATTGCATCAATGTCAACATAAGCTTCGTAAGGATTTCCATTCCATTTAATGCTGCTTCCTTTTTCTACATTAAATTTTTTATTAATAATGTTTTGTAGTGTAAATAAATAATCTCCTTCGTCGATTATATATTCTCCATATATATTAAAATTTCCTAAAGAGTTGATTTCCATTTTTATATTTCCATTTCCTTTTGCTTTTATCATGTCGCCAATTTTAGAATCAAATATAATTTGAACCTCTGCATCGGTTGTTGCCTCAAGTTCGAAATTAAGTTTAATGCCTGATAAATCGACTTTGTAATCGTCAGGTTTTTTAATATTTAACGAATCTTTATTAATAAATTTTATAAAATTATTCTCACTCGCTTCTTCTCCTGATGAGAGGGGAATATGAAATTTTGTATTTTTTTCGGTTTTGGCAATTATGTCAATATTAATATTGTCGGGAGTTCCATCAACATTAATCAGCCCACTTGCATAGGCAGTTCCATAGAATAAATTATTATCTTTTTCAGTTGTATTAAGTAAATGAAACTTATCGGCATCTACTACAATATCAAATTTTATATCTTTAAATTTATTGTGTGTAATTGCACCTGTTACTATTGCTGTATTTCCTTTGACATCAAATATTTTTAAATCGTTTAGTTCTATTTTATTATTATTAAAATGAATAGTATTTGAGAAATTATATTTGGTTTTTAAATAATCAACCGTAAAAGAAGTTTTTTGAAGTTCTATATCTCCACTTATATCAGGTGCTTTTGGCTTTCCTGTAATTTTAACCTCACCGCTTGCTATTCCACGCAAATCTGTTAATACGCTTTCTAAATATGGGTCAAAAATATTTAATCTTAATTTGTTTACTGTTAATGTAAAATCAATATAATTTTCTGATGGTGAATAGTCGCCTTCGATATTAAATGTTCGCAAATTGCCACGTGTTGTATATGCTTGTAAATTAATTTTCTTCGATGTATTGCTCCACCCGCTGATAATGTAAAAGTTTCCAAGTTTTTCGTCGTTTACCGAAATACTATCGACTGTTAAATTGGAATGAAAAATCAGATTTTTATAAACATCCGAAAGTGTTGCATTTCCATTTAAAATTCCACCTAGTCTTAAATTTTCGATGTCGATAAATGCATTAATTGTATTGAGATTAAAATTTTTGCAATTTATGTATAAACTGTCTGTTTTGTTATCGGCAATTCCTCCAATTACGGCTAGTTCTTGTTGTTCGTTTGATATTTTAAATCCCGGAATTTTTATTGAAGTACTGTCGATAATTGCTAATGCCGGTTCGATATCCCATTTATTGTCGGCTATCGAAAAGTTTGATTTTTTAATCGAAATATTTATTATTGGTATTTTATTATTGGGTTTTGCAATAAATAATGATGTGAAATTTATATCGCCGCTAAATTTTAAAGAGTCGTTATTTAACCAGTGTGCATTACATTGAATACTGTCGTTAAAAACCTCAGAATTTAGCATAAAATTTTCAAGTTTAATTCCGGAAGAAGAAAGATTTTCGGCTTCGATGTATGCCGAAAGAATATCGTTTCTGGTTCGGGAGGTAAAATTAAATTTTATAAATTTATTATTTTTATAAGTTACACTATCTGATATTATTTGAACTTCAAAGTTTTTAGAATCAGATTTAAAACTCCCATTAATAATTGTATTTGGTGCAATTATTAAATCGGGATAAAACATTTTTAACAAGTTGTTTACATTATGGAATTTAATTTTATAATCAAAATTATTTGCAAATATT
>MENC01000244.1 GCA_001768155.1 Bacteroidetes bacterium GWA2_30_7 | reverse complement strand
GAAGTCTTTGGCAACTGTATGTGCATTTTCCCATAAAATTAAAGCTGTATCAGGGTTATTAAGATAAACTTGCTCACCCCATGTTAAAAAGGCATTAATCCTAGTTGTGTCGTGCTTGGCGGTTTTAATTACTTGACGGATAGAGTCAATGATTTGGTTTTGCTCAGAGTTCGATTGTGCATAAATTGTCTGAGCCACTAAATTCAAAATGATTAATGTGATTAGTATGATTTTAACTGATTTCATTTTGTTTCAAATAAAGTTATATTCTTATTCCCATTATTGTAATATCATCGGTTTGTTCATATTGAACGCCATTGTCATTTGTCCAGTTTTCTAAAGCATTTTCAATGATTTTTTTCTGTTCCTCCATTGACAATTGACAATTTGCAATAAGCAATTGTTTTAAATTTTTGGTCAAAAACTTTTTACCATTTGGACCACCAAACTGGTCTTGAAAACCATCTGTTAATGTGTAAATTACATCGCCTTTTTGTAATTCAAATTCGTGTTGGATAAATGAAATTTGGTCTTTGTCGTGTTTGCCAATTGGCATTTTGTCATGCACTAATTCAATCAGTGAATTTTCACGGATTATCCAAATAGGATTATTGGCTGCTGAATATGTAAGTTTTTGGGTTTCATAATCAAAACAAATTAAGCTTGCATCCATTCCATCCTTTCCACCATCTGGGCTACCATCTTTTTTTAAGCGTTCAATAATTGTTTTGCGGGTATGGTTTAGGATTTCTGAAGGCTCGCAAATGCCTGATTCAACGGCTTTTTCAAGCGAAAAAATATTTAAAATACTCATAATTGCTCCCGGAACCCCATGTCCTGTGCTATCGGCAGTGGCTAATGCAAAATTTCCATTTTGTAATTTTCCAGCCCAGTAAAAGTCGCCGCTTACAACATCTTTGGGTTTAAAGAAAACAAAATAGTTGGTTTCGTCTTCAAAAGATTGCTTTCCCGATGAAGAATCGTGACTGGCAGTGCCTCGCAAGGACGTATTTAGGTTATCGTCTAATAATTCTTTAGTTGCTAAAAAACTTCGTTGAATTCGTTCTGCATAATTTATACTGTCGGTTACTTCTTTGTGAATTTCTTCGATATGCTCTTTTTGCTCTGTTACTAGGTCTCGTTGAGTTTCAATTTCATCGCGTTGTGCTGAGATTTCTTCTTTTTGTTGAGAAAGAATAACGTTTGCAATTTTCTTTTGTATAAACAAACGATAAATGATAATTGAAAAAATTAAAATAATTAAAAAACCAATGATAAAAGAATATATTACAACACGCTGCTTATTTTTTACTTCTTCGCTACGAGAGAGTTCAATGTTTTTAATTTCCATTGCTTTTGCATTGCTAATGCTATCGGTCGCAGATTTCTTTTCGTATTCGTATTTAGCTTGTTGCTTTTGAGTTTTTTTATAGTTTTCTTGGTTTTGAATGCTGTCGTGCATTAGTATTTCTTCTTTTAAGTATTCGTAAGCTAAATGGTAGTTGCCTTGTTTTTCGTAAATCTGTTTAAGCCTTCTTGTTGCACTTTCAATATTTTCGGGAAAGCCAAGCTCTTTGCTTAATTGATATGATTTTTCGCAGAACGTTTTTGCATTTCGTAGTTCGTTTTTCTGTAAATATATAGCTCCTATGTTGTTAAAAGAGACTGCCATTCCCTGTTTATCGCCAATTTCTTCACGGATTTTAAGACTTTTTCTGTAATATTCTATAACCATTATTATTAATGAATCGCTACCGATAAGGTCTTGTCGGGACTTCGCTATGCTCGCCTGTTGGTCGTAAATTGTTCCGATGTTGTTAAAAGAGTTAGCAACTCCCTTTTTATCGCCAATTTCTTCACGGATTTTAAGACTTTTTCTGTAGTATTCCATAGCCTTAGTTATTAAAGAATCGCTACCTGCAAAGTCTTGTCGGGACTTTGCTACGCTCACCTGATAGTTGTAAATAGCTCCGATGTTGTTAAAAGACTCAGCCATTCCCTTTTTATCGCTAATTTCTTCCTGAATTTCAAGACTTTTGTTGTAGTATTCAATAGCTTTGGGAATGTCGCCTTGATTTTTGTAAATAGCTCCGATGTTGTTAAAAGAACAAGCCATTCCCTTTTTATCGCCAATTTCCTCCTTGATTTTAAGACTTTTGTGAAGGTTTTCAACAGCATTAGGAATGTCGCCCTGATCGTTATAAATCATTCCAATGTTGTTAAAAGAGGTTGCCATTCCCTTTTTATCGCCAATTTCTTCCTTGATTTTAAGACATTTGAGGTAGTATTCAATAGTCTTGGGAATGTCGCCCTGATTGTAGTAAATAACTCCAAGGTTGTTAAAAGAGGCTGCCATTCCCTTTTTATCGCTAATTTCCTCATAGATTTTAAGACTTTTGCTGTCGTATTCAATAGCCATGGGAATGTTGCCCTTCATTTGATAAATATATCCGATGTTGTTGAGTGAGGAGGCTAAAAGTTTCTTGGTAGTTCCGGCAATCTGGGTGCCAGGGTGGGAAGCGAGAAGGTCATTGGCAATTTTTTCAGATATTTTCCATAATGAAATTGCTGAATCGGGTAACTGCATATAAATTTGTTCTCCCCAAGCAGAATAAGCATTAATCTTTGTGGTATCGTGTTTAGCGGTTTTTATAACTTGGCGGAGGGAATCTATGGTTTTTGTTTGGGCATTTGTCTGAACCACTGATTTTATTAAAATGATTAAGATGAATATAAAGAGGTTTGAGGTTTGAAGTTTGAGGTTTGAGGTTGCAAATCGAGTCGTCATTGCGAGATACGAAGCAATCTTTTTGAGGTTATGTTTCATTGTTATATTGTTAAATTGTTACTGATGCTGTAAATTCTAAATTCTTATTCCCATTATTGTAATATCATCTATCTGTTCACCATCTCCAATCCATTCAACCAATGTTTTTTCCAAAACCTGTTTTTGCTCCTCCATTGGCAATTGGCAATTAGTAATAAGCAATTGTTTCAGGTTTTTTGTCATAAATTTTTTGCCTTTTGGTCCGCCAAATTGGTCTTGAAATCCATCTGTTAATGTGTAAATTACATCGCCTTTTTGAAGTTGAAATTCGTGTTGAGTGAATGATATCTGGTCTTTGTCGTGTTTGCCAATGGGCATTTTGTCGGGGTTGAGTTCGATGAGTTTGAGGTTTAAGGTTTGAGGTTTGAGGTTGGCTGAAGCATCCTCGCCTGTAACATGAACCTCTGGTTCGTCCAACAATCCAGAGGATTGTGTTACAGGACGGATTATCCAAATTGGGTTATTAGCTGCTGAGTATGTAAGTTTCAGGTTTTCAAAATCGAAACAGATTAAACTTGCATCCATACCGTCTTTTCCACCTTCGGGGCTACCGTCTTTTTTTAAGCGTTCGATAATGGTTTTGCGGGTGTGGTTGAGGATTTCTGATGGTTCGCAAATTCCTTGTTCTACAGCTTTTTCGAGTGATGAAATATTTAAAATACTCATAATTGCTCCAGGAACTCCATGACCTGTGCTATCGGCTGTGGCAAGGGCAAAATTTCCGTTTTGTAATTTTCCTGCCCAATAAAAATCTCCGCTTACAACATCTTTGGGTTTAAAGAAAACAAAATAGTTGGTTTCGTCTTCAAAAGATTGCTTCGTACCTCGCAATGACGGAGGGGTCGAAAGAGATTGCTTTCCCGATGAAGAATCGGGACTGGCTGTGCCTCGCAATGACAAATTTAGGTTTTCATCTAATAATTCTTTTGTTGCCAGAAAACTACGCTGGATTCGTTCTGCATAGTTTATACTGTCGGTTACTTCTTTGTGAATTTCTTCGATGTGTTCTTTTTGCTCCGTAACTAAATCTCTCTGAGTCTCTATTTCATCTCTTTGGGCGGAGATTTCTTCTTTTTGTTGTGAGAGGATAATATTTGCTATTTTCTTTTGTATAAATAAGCGATAAAGGAAAATTGAGAATACAAGAATTATTAAAAATCCTGCTAAAAATGAGAAGATTAAAATTCGTTGTTTTTTGCTTTCTGCATTTTTTCGGGCAAGGGTTTCGTTTTGAAGAAGTTTTTCTTTTTCGAGTTTTTGAATTGTTAATTCTCTTTTTTCTGATTCGTATTTTGCTCCCATTTCGGCTAAGGATTTGGTTTTTTCTTCGGAGAACATGCTGTCTTTGGTTGCGATGAATATTTCAGCAAATTTGATAGCTTCTTTAAATCTTCCAATTTTAATATAGGCATTTTTTAAACTTTCTGCAGCATTATTTTTAGTAGGTAAAGCATCAATTTCAACCGCTAAATCATAAGCTCTAATTCCATATTCTATCGCTTTATTTAAGAAACTAAATCGTTGATTTTCATTTAAAATACTCGAATCGGCTAATGAAATATTTAAGTCAGCAATATTTAAATATATAATTGCCAATCCGTTTATATCATTAAGTTCTTGTTTGATTTTCAATGCTTTGAGATAATATTCTGTTGCCTTATCGAAATTGCCTTGTTTTTTGTAATTACTTCCCAGATTACTGTAACAATTAGACATTTCTTTCTTATCATTAATCTCTTCTACAATTTTCAAAGCATTTTGTATATATTCAATTGATTCTTCATAGTTTCCTTTTTCAAAATGGACTCCAGCTATATTATTGTAGCAATATATCATTCCTATTTTATCGTTAAGTTCTTCTGAAATTTTTAATGATATTTGATAGTATTCAATTGCTTTATAATAACTTCCGATTTTATAATAAACCTGACCAATAAAGTTATAACAATAAGTCATTCCACTTTTGTTATTAAGTTCTTCTTCAATTTTTAATGATTTAATAAAATATTCAATAGCATTATCGTAACTGCCTTGAAGAAAGTGAACGATTCCGATATAACTGTAACATTTTGACATTAATTTTTTACCAATTGTTACGGTTGCAATATCGCTTGAACCATTAAATCCTTCACCTATTTTTAAAGCTTTTTGATAATATTCAATAGCTTGAGCATAATTGCCCTGCTCTTTGTGGATGATTCCGATATAGCTAATGGAGGTTGCTTTTAGTGAAAGGAACTTCCGTTCTAAATTCGTCATGTTATTTATACCCGACAAATTTGTTGGATACTCATTGAGGGAAGCAGAAATGTTCTCTTCGGAAAGGTTAAATGCTTTTTGATAAAAAAATATTGCCGAATCTGGCATATTATATTCATAAATATCGCCAATATTAAGAAAAAAAAGAATGCGAGTTGTATCGCGTTTAGCCTGTTTAAAGGCGTTCCAGAGGGAATCAAATATTGGTTTTTGTGCATAAATATTGTCTGAACCACTGATTATTGTGATTAATACGATTAGTATGATTTTTATTGCTTTCAGATTGTTTATTTTTTTCAATAATAATTAAATTCTAATTCCCACAATTGTAATATCATCAATTTGCTCTCCATCTCCAATCCATTCAACCAAAGTTTTTTCAAGTATTTTTTTTTGCTCTTGCATTGGTAATTGGCAATTTTCGAGTAATAATTTTTTTAAATTTTTGTACATAAATTTTTTTCCAATTTTATCACTAAGTTGGTCAGCATATCCATCTGTACATAAATAAATTATATCGTTACTAAATAATTTTATGGTTTGATTATTGAACGAATCCATACGAATATTTACCGATACGGGCATTTTATCACTTTTTAATTCAATCATTAAATTTTCTGTGGATTCAATAATTTGATAATTGGACAATTGTATTAAATCATCAGTATTAAAGTCATTTTGTTTTCTAATAATATAAAGCGAATTATGTGCTCCAGAATATCGGCAAACAAGCGTTTTTGTATTTAAAATGCAAAATGAAATATCTAGTCCGTCGTAATTATCGCTTAACGGTTCGTTTTGCTTTAACGATTGAATTATGTGTAAACGAAGCTGATTTAATATTTCAGAAGGGTTTAATTCTTTAGAATTGTTAGTTATTTCACTAAGAAACGAAATTCCAAGAAGACTCATAAATGCACCTGGAACTCCATGTCCGGTACAATCGGCTATACAAAAAATTATATTATCGTTCTTTTTTGTCAACCAATAAAAATCGCCACTAACAATTTCCTTTGGCTTGAACAATACAAAAGAATTGGAGAAATATTTCTGAAACTCATTAATGCTCGGAAGTATTGAGCTTTGAATACTTTTTGCGTACTTAATACTGCTTGTTATCTGATTATTTTGATATTGAATGCAATCTCGCTGTGATGTAATTTCTTCTTTTTGCTGAATAATTTCCTTATTTTGCTTTAATAATTGTTGGTTAAATTCTTCGAGAAAATGATTTTTTTCTTCAATATTTTGTTTTTGCTCTTTAATTATATCACGTTGTGTTAGTTCGCGAATTTTCTTATTTCTATTTGAGATAATTAAAAACAAAGATACGATTGTAAAAAGTGAACTATTTATGATATTTCCTGTTAAAATATTACTATCTTTTTGAAAGTTGATTAAACAAATTAGAAATAAAGTAAAGCTTAAAATGTAAAGAACTAATGCAACTACTTTGTTAATATAAACTGAAAAACCAATAACTAAAACCGTCAAAAGATATACAATAATTCCTCTTTCCAAAATTGTGTCGAATATTCCTGAAACAATTGTACTATTGAAAAGAATTGCAATTGAATAGAACAGAGATGCTCTTGTTCCGTATTTTTTTGTTTTACTTAACCAGAAATAAATTAAGTACGATAAACTGGAAATAAACAAAAAAATATGAAATGAAAGAAGATATTTAAAAATGGGTATGCTTAAATCGCTTATAAATGGGTCGGCAATTATTAAAATAAGACTAAATATTAGCAGAATTAATGCAAACCATCTGGCACGGTCGTGATTAATGGAACTCAATTCAGTATAAAGTGCATCTTTACTATTTGTCATAATTTAGAGTCTAAATATCAGATGACACTAAACAATAATTTTGCACTAAGTTAAAGATTTTTTGTAAGTTCAATTTGTTTTCTGAAAAATTTATAAAAATAGCTTCAATCTGTAGGCATGGTTTCTAATTTATTTCTACCAACTACTTTCGACTATACGCACTGCCTTTGTAAGGTGTTTTCACCTTACAATTGATTTCGTAAGTTTTCATACTGTCAGGTGAAAACACCTGACAGAGGCAGACAACTTAGAGAAGCAAAGCTTTTTGAAAAAGCTTTGTTTCTACCCGACAGAGGCGTTAATAATTCTCACTCGCAAGATGTAAGTGAATGTGTGGTCTGAATAGCGTTGAATTGAATCTGAATAACGTTGATATAAATAGCGGATTATAAATCCTTATAATAATGACTTTCGGATTACAAATCCGAAAGAGCAGGGAGAGTCTGAGATTAACATTTAAAAAAAAAGCCTCCAATTTTGATTGAAGGCTTTTAGTTAAGTTTAATTCATTTTAATAATTTTCTGAACCCAACTTCTGTCGGCTTCCTGAACATGTACGAAGTAAATGCCTGGAAGTAATTCAGAAATATTTACAGTTTTTGAGTATTCGCCAAAAGCTTGTTCATTAGAAACAACATTAACTAAGCGACCATTAATATCTTTAATTGTTATGTAAACTTTTGAAGTGGTTTCGAAATTACCAACAATTTTAATGTAGTCTGTAGCCGGATTTGGATATACTTTTAATTCTCTGTTTGCATTGAATGAAAGTTCGTTACCAATTCCAACTGTGCTGGAATTAACTTTGAATTTACGTAATAATCCATTTTCGCCACCAATATAACCAAAACCAGATATTGCATCTATTGCGTAAATATCGCTATTGTCGCCGATTGAAAGTCTATCCCAAGAATCTCCACCATCATGTGTTCTGTAAATAATTCCATTAGAACCGGCAGCCCAAGCAGTATCTGCATTTAAACGAGTAATTGCATGGAAATCGACATCAACACCACCTAGTGCAACATTCCATGTAGTTCCGCCATTAGTAGTTTGAAGTATAAATCCATTTTCGCCTACTGCAAAACCATCTGTTGACGATTCAAATTCTACATCCCAAAGATTTGAGGTTAATCCTGAAGATTGTGGATACCAATATGAACCATTATAATATACAATAGTTCCATTAACACCAACTGCCCAAACATTACTGCCAGATACTGCATCAACTCCGATTAAGCCAAGATTTGTATTTGAAGTCATTGGCGACCATGTTGTTCCATTGTAATTTGCAATTAAACCATTTTCTCCTACTGCAAAAGTATTTCCATTGCTTGTGAAAACAGAAGCATAGATATCTTCATATTGAAAATAATATGGATTCCATGTTGTTCCATTGTTTGTTGAAGAATATGATGCTCCATTTTGACCAAATGTATATACTTTATTATTGTAAACATTGATTGAATATAATGAATCTAACGAACCTGTAAAATATTCTGACCAATATGCACCACTGTCGGTAGAAAGCAATACATTACCATTAAGTAGGGAGGCAAAAGTATTTTGGGCATCTACAATTGTTAAATCGGAAATTGTAGAACTTCCAGAATAAACTATTGAGTTTGACATTAATTGTTCTGCTCTGATATAAGAATAATTTGTTAAAGTAGAAGAACAACCATTTGTATCGGTAACTGTTAGAGAAACATTGTATAAGCCCGGGAGGGTATATAAATAAGATGGATTCATTGTGCTTGAAGTTACACCAGTTCCAAAATCCCAGTTGTATTCGTCAATAGATGATGTGTCGCCTAAAAATTCAAAGTCTATTGCATAGCCTGGTATAAATACAGTGTTACTGCTTGCGGAAATATCGGCAACAGGTCCTCTTACGTCTATATTAAAGAAAGAAGTAGTTCCAATAGTTGAAGGGTCTGATGCAACAACTCTAACTTTATACGAACCATTGGTAATTGATTCTGGAACAATTCCAATAATATAACCCGATTCGGTATCAATGCTATAACCTAATTCGATTGCTGAATTGAAACTTCCTGATAAATCTGAAATTTGAGCAGAAAAGATATTTCCAGAATTAAAAGTACCGGTTATTACATATTTTAAGGTAATAGAATCGCCTTTACAAACAGGAGTTGTAGCAGTTTGAACTTCAATTGTATTTGTTGTAACACTTGGGTCGCTAACTATAAATGAACTAGAAATATCATATAATGAAGTATTTGAATAATCGCTAACTCTTACATAATATCCATTAGAAACGTAGCTTGGAACATTCCAATAATATGAATTATAAGAATAATCAGTTGCTAATGTAGTCCACGACGAACCATAATTTGATGAAAACTCAATTTTAAAACTACTAACTCCAACATCTGTCCATGAAATATTATGGAAGCTTCCGGTTTGCCAGTTTTCGCCACCAACAGGGGAAATTAAAGTAATAGTTGGGTCGGGAGGAGCAATTCTAAAATTATTATTACTAACATCGTATAAACTAGAATTAGAAGCATCAGAAATTCTTACTTTACAATTGTAAGATGGAGTATTAGGAGTAAGCCAGTAATAATATGAATAATTTGCAGGATAACTAGCCGAAATTGTATTCCATGTTAGACCATTGTCGTAAGTATATTCAATTTTGACATTTGAAACTGCGGTTGCACTCCAATAGATGTAGTTTGAAGTTCCTACGGCATAAGTTTCAAATCCGTTTGGTGAATATAATGTTAAAGCAGGGGTAGCTGTTTTAATTGTAAACACATTATCACTGGAATCTTTAATGCTGCTGGAATAAGTACTGGAAACTCGTACTCTGCATGTTGTAGAAGGAGCATTTGGTACAGTCCAATAATAATAATTATAATTGTAAGTATTACTTATTATTGATGTCCAAGTAGTTCCATTATCTGTTGAATAATCAATTTTTACAGAATTAACACCTGCACTAGTCCACGAAATATATTGTGTAGAACCTATAATCCACGATTCGCCGCCATTTGGAGATGTAACAGTAATATTTGGACTGGCAATTTTAAATGTATAATCACTAAAGTCATATACCGAAGAACTTGATGCATCACTCACTTTAATTAAACATGAATTTGATGGAGTGTTTGGAATTGTCCAAGAATATGAGCCTGTATTTAACGTGCTTGCAATAATTGTATTCCATGTAGAGCCACTATTGCTTGAATATTCAATTTTAACATTAGTAACACTTAAACTTGTCCATGTAATATTATAAGATGAACCAATTGTAAATATTTCGCCTCCATTAGGATAAGTAACAGTAATAGTTGGTGTAGCAGTAGTAATTGTAAAATTATTATCACTTTCATCATTTACAGTAGATGTATAATAATCTGTAACTTTAACTTTACAAGTAGAAGAAGCAACATTTGGAACAGTCCAGTTGTAAGAGCCATTGTTATATACAGCACTTGATATTGTATTCCAAGTTGAACCATTAGTTGTGTATTCAATTTTTACATAACTTGAGGCTCCAGAAGAAGTCCAGGTGATGTTATGTTGAGAATTACCAACCCAATTTATTGACGCTACACTTGGGGATGTAACTGTAATTGTAGGTGATACAAGCTTAAATGTATAGTTACTGAAATCATAAACTGATGAGTTAGAAGCATCTGAAACTTTAATCAAACAAGTTGTTGAAGGAGTACCTGGAGTTGTCCAGTTATAATATCCTGTATTTGTAGTTGAAGTAACAATATCACTCCATGTTGAACCACTATTGCTAGAAAATTCAATTTTCACGTTCGTTACGCTAGTACTTGTCCATGTAATAGTTTTAGAGCTGTTTGTACCAATAGTTTCACTACCGTTTGGTGAAGTAACAGTAATTGATGGAGTAGCTTGGATTATAGTAAAGTTATAATCACTAGTATCCATAATTGAATTTGTGTAATAATCTTTAACTCTAACTTTGCAAGTAGAAGAAGAAACATTTGGAACAGTCCAATTATAAGTACCATAATTATAACTAGCTGAAACTATACTTGCCCAAGTTGAACCACTGTTTGTAGAATATTCGATTCCAACATAATTAGAAATATAACTACTTGTCCATGTAATTGCATGTACTGTTCCTGCATTCCATGATTCATAACCGTTTGGAGAAGTAACAGTAATTGTTGGATTTACAAGCTTAAATGTATAGTCGCTGAAATCATAAACTGATGAATTAGAAGCATCAGAAACTTTAATTAAACACTGTGTTGACGCAGTGCCAGGAGTTGTCCAAGCATAATATCCGGTATTTGTTGTAGTTGCAATAATTGTACTCCAAGTAGAACCACTATTACTGGAGAACTCAATTTTTACATTTTGTACACTAGTTGAAGACCAGTAAATATTATGAGTTGTTCCAACATTCCACAATTCGTTTCCATTTGGAGTTGTAACAGTTATTGAAGCGGGTTGTTGTGCAATTGTAAATCTTGCATTACTTTCATCATTAACTGTACTATTGTAATAATCAGAAACTCTGATAAAACATTTAGTTGATGCAACAACCGGAACTGTCCAATAATACTGTTCATAATTGGTAGTTTGATTTATAATTGTATTCCAAGTTGATGCACTATCAGTTGAATATTCAATTTTAACTTTATTAGATGCTCCACTGCTGTTCCATTTGATATAATAACCGGTATTTTGATATAATGTTTCGCCACCATTCGGATAAGTTACAACAATTGAAGGGCTAACAATGCTAAATACTGTATTGCTAATATCATAAACAGATGTGCTGTCGTTGCTGGTTATTTTAACTAAACACTGAGTAGATACGGCTGATGGTACAGTCCAGCTATACGATTGCGAACTTGCAGATGTACTGGCAATAATTGTTAACCAATCGGTACCACCGTTTGTTGAATATTCTAATTTAACATTTGTAATATTTGCATAAACCCATGTAATATTATAAGTATTTCCTACACCAAGTTCCTCGCCACCATTTGGAGTATAAAGTGTTACAGATGGCTGAGGTTGTTTAATTGTAAATACCGAATTACTTGCATCATAAATAAAATTATTACTATAATCCTTAACTCTTACTTTACAGTTTGTAGATGGAGCATTTGGGATTACCCAATAATAACTTCCATCGTTACTTGTATTAGAAGTAATTGCCGACCACGAAGTTCCATTGTTTATAGTGTATTCAATTGCTACATTTGATGAAATTCCATAACCAGTCCAATAAATATAATAACCTGTACCAACTTCCCATACTTCGCCGCCATTTGGAGTTGTAACAGTAATATAAGGAGCTATTATGCTAAATGTATAACTACTTTTATCGCTGGTAGAAGAGTTGTTAACATCAGAAATTCTGACTTTACAATTAGTAGAAGGAGCATTCGGAATTACCCAGTTGTAATAACCTGAACTTGCAGGAGTACTTGCTACTATTACGTTCCAGCTTGATTCATTATTTGTTGTATATTCAATTTTTACATTTTGAATTGAATTTGATGTCCAGGTAATGTTATGAGATGAACCAATATACCACGATTCATAACCATTTGGAGAAGTTAATGAAATAGAAGCCGGTAAAGGATTTATAGTAAAAGTATAATCACTAATATCGTAAATACTATTTGTGTAGTAATCCTCAATTTTTATTAAACAATTAGTTGAAGGATAGTTTGGAACATACCAATAGTAAGAGCCAGAATTGCTTGAATAAGCAATATATGTCCAATTTGTACCTCCATTAGTTGAATAATATAATTTTACATAACCTGAAATATTAGAACTTGACCAATAAATGTAATGATAAGAATTAGCAGTCCACTCTTCACCACCGTTAGGTGTTGTTACTGTAATAGAAGGTGAGCTAATTGTAAAATTATTATCACTCATATCGGTTAAAGTGCTATCAGAAACATCGCTGATTTTTACTTTACAAGTAGTAGAAGTAGTATTTGGAATTATCCAGCTATAATAACCTGTGCTTGCAGCAGTACTTGCAATTATTGTATTCCAATTAGTTCCACTATTTGTTGTATATTCAATTTTTACATTTGATACATTATAATAATCCCAATAAATATACTGAGTTGAACCAACATTCCAATTTTCGTAACCATTTGGGTCGGTAACTGTAACAAAAGGCTCTGGTTCTAATATTGTAAATACCGAATCGCTTATATCGTAAGTACTGTTTGTATAATAATCTTCAACCTTTACACGGCAATTTGTTGATGGGTCGTTTGGAACTGACCAATTGTAACTTAAACTTGAAGAATATGCCCAAGCAATATATGTCCAATTTGTACCGCCATTAGTTGAATAATATAAATTTACATAACTTGAAATATTTGAGCTTGTCCAAGTTATATTTTGATTAGTATTTGCAGTCCAAACTTCGTTACCATTAGGGTCAGTAACTGTGATAGAAGGAATAACTATTGAGAAATAATTATCACTATTGTCTGTAACTGAGCTATTTGAAGCATCGCTAACTCTTACTAAACAAGTTGTAGAAGCAGTATTTGGAATTAACCAGCTATAATAACCTGAACTTGCTGCGGTGCTTGCAATAATTGTATTCCAATCTGTTCCACCATCATAAGAATATTCTATTTTAACGTTTGTAATATTAGCATAACTCCAACTAATATATTGTGATGTTCCTACTGCCCAATTTTCGTAACCATTCGGGTCGGTAACTGTAACAGTTGGTGCTGGTGCTTCAATAGTAAATACAGAATCGCTAATATCGTAAATAGTACTTGTGTTATAATCCTGAACTTTTACAAGACAATTTGTTGAAGGATAGTTTGGAACATACCAATTATAACTATTATAAGAAGAATATGTATTAGTAATATATGTCCAATCTGTACCACCATCAATAGAATAATACAAATAAACATAAGTTGAGATATTTGAGCTTGTCCAAGTTATGTTATGAGAAGTATTTGCTGTCCATACTTCGTTACCATTAGGGTCAGTAACAGTAATTGTAGGAACATAAATAGTAAAGTTTACATCGCTAATATCATAAATCGAAGCATTTGTAGCATCGCTAATTCTTACTTTACATTGTGTTGATGCAACACTTGGAACTAACCAAGAGTAACTCATATTACTTGAAGGAGTGCTTGCAATAATTGTATTCCAATCAACACCGCCATTAGTAGTATATTCTATTTTAACATTTTGAACTGTTGTATAAGTCCATGAGATGCTTTGAGTACTACCGGCAGACCAACTAACATTTGTATTTGGAGCTGTAACCGTAACTGTTGGTGCTTGAGCAACGATTGCAAAAACTGCATCACTAACATCATAAGTTGCAGAATTATAATAATCGTCTATTTTTATTAAACAAGTATCACTTGGAGCATTTGGAACCGACCAGTAATAATAATTTGAACTGGCACTCATTGCATTATAAATCATTGTCCAAGAGCTTCCATTATCAATAGAATAATATAAATTAATGTATGTTAAGCCGACAGCATTCCAAGTAATATAATGACTTGTAGAAACAGTCCACGATTCACCTCCATTTGGAGTTGTAACTGTAATTCCAGCAGGTAGTACACTAAAAGTTGTGTTTGAGATATCATAAATAAGAGAATCATTAACATCACTAATTCGTACTAAATAATTATCCGAAGTTGTTCCGGGAACTAGCCATGAATATGAATAATTACTTGCCGGAGTTGTAGATATTATTGTATTCCACGATGTTCCATTATCTGACGAATATTCGAGTTTTACATTATTTACAAAACTATAAGTCCATGTAATACTGTGAGATGTTCCGGTTGCCCATATTTCACCACCATTTGGAGATGTTAGAGTAATAGAACTTTGAGGTTGAGCAATTGTAAATACTGCGTCAGAAGAATCAAGAATTGTTGAGGTGTAATAATCTACAATTTTAATATAACAATTAGTTGAGGGATAATTTGGTACAGACCATGAATAATAACCATAATTATAAGTTCCATTTGCAATTGCTGTATAAGTTACTCCTGAATCAACAGAATACGAAATATTTACATAACTACCTGTTCCTGCCGAAGTCCAGTAGATTGTTTTAGTTTGACCCGGTGTCCAAACTTCACCACCATTTGGCGTTGAAACTAATATATTTGGATTGTAAATAGTAAATGTACTTTGTGATACATCATAAATATTTGTATCATCATTATATGTTAATCTAACTTTACATATTGTAGATGGAGTATTTGGGATTGCCCAACTATAATATCCTTGTGAAACATCAACACTTGAATTAATTACATTCCATGAATTTCCATTATCGGTACTATTTTCGATTTTTAAAGTTGAACTTGTTGCAGTATAGTTCGACGACCAATAAATATATTGAGTAGAACCTACTGCCCAGCTTTCGCCACCATTTGGAGTAGATAAAGTTAAAATTGGAGTTGCTGGAGTTATAGTGAATGTTGCATTACTAATATCATAAATATTAGAATCGTAAACATATTCAACTTTTATCAAACATTGCGAAGAGTTAACATTTGGAACACTCCAGTTATATGGACTAACTGAATATATAATACCAATATAATTCCATGTTGAACCACTATCGGTTGAATAATAAAAGTAAAAATAAGAATAATCAAAGTATTGTGCCGAGAAATTAATATTGTGGTTTGTAGCTCCTTGCCAGATTTCTCCACCATTCGGAGTTGATACAAGAATTGAAGGAATAACAATTTTAAAATATCCATTGCTTAAGTCTTGAACAGAACTATTATAAGTATCGCTTACTCTGATTTTGCATATATCTGAAGGATTATTTGGAACTGTCCAATATGCATAATTATAAGTAGTACTATCAGTTATTATATTCCATGAACTTCCTCCATTAAGTGAATATTCTACCTTATATTTACCGCTTGTATTAGTTCCATCCCAGTAAATATATGCAGAATTACCTGGTTTATAAGTTTCATTGCTATTCTGAGAAGAAACATTAATAGTTCCTGAATTAGTTGCAGTAATA
>MENC01000243.1 GCA_001768155.1 Bacteroidetes bacterium GWA2_30_7 | reverse complement strand
TGATGAGCTAGATTATACAACTATTTATGAAGATTTAACTCAGTTTTATAATGATCCCTTAAACCTAAATTCAGCATCCAAAGAAGACCTCGATAAACTATTGGTTTTAAATGATTTTCAAATAAATAGTCTTATAAATTATAGAACAAAATTTGGAAGTTTATTATCTCTTTACGAATTGCAACTTGTTTATGGATTTGATGTTGATGATATAAAACGGATTGCTCCTTTTGTAACAGTTGAGGCAGTTAAAACAAAAAGTAAATTAAATTTATCGCGAGTTTTAAATTATGGTTCTAATCAGCTGTTCCTTAAAAGTCAGAGAGTTATTGAAGAGCAAAATGGCTATATGCCAGATACTAAAAATGGATATTTAGGCAGTCCTTATAAAATATATACTCGATATAAATTTGAATACAAAAATCAAATTTCAGCCGGTTTTACAGCAGAAAATGACCCTGGAGAAGTCTTTTATAATGACAGTATTAAAGGTTTTGATTATTATACTGCTCATTTACAGATTAATGATATTGGTATTTTCAAAACTATTTGTCTTGGAGATTATCAGGTAGGATTTGGACAAGGTTTAGTTATAAATTCTGGAATGGCTTACAGTAAATCTTCGTATGTAATGAATATTAAGAAAAAAGGGCAAGGAATTAAAAAATACTCATCTGCCGACGAAAATTTATTTATGAGAGGAGCCGGGACTACATTAAATTATAAAAATCTGGATTTTTCTGCTTTTTATTCAACTAAAAAAATAGATGCAAGTGTAAGTATAATTGATACTATTTCAGAAGAAGTAATTAATGTATCTTCTTTTCAAAATACCGGATATCACCGAACTATTTCGGAGTTTGCTGATAAACACACTATTCGAGAGAATGTAATGGGTGGAAATTTAACTTATAACCGAGAAAAATATAAAATTGGTTTAACTTATATAAATTATTTTTTTGATGCTGAATTATCAAAAGATTTAAAACCATATCAAACCTTTGATTTTGTTGGTAATAGAAATTCAAATCTTGGATTTGATTATCAATTTGTACTGAAGGGAATTAATTTTTTCGGAGAAATTGCAGCAAGTGAAAATAATGCAATTGCATACTTAAATGGAGCAGTTATGTATATTGCACCACAAGTTTCAGTTTCTGTTTTGCATAGAAATTTTTCAAGAGATTATCAATCGTATTATGGAAAGGCTTTTTCTGAAAGCTCAAGTACTTCAAACGAAAAAGGCTTTTATATAGGTGCAGAAATACTTCCATATCAGAAGTTTAAAATTTCAGCATATATTGATACGTATAAATTTTCGTGGCTAAAATTTGGTATAAATGCACCATCTCAAGGAGTTGATTATTTTGCCCAATTAGATTATAGTATGTCGCGAAATGTACAAATGTATGTAAAATTTAAAAATGAAATTAAATCGGAAAACTCGCCATTAGATTCGTTAGGATTAAAAAATCTTACTGATGTTTCAAATACAAATGTCAGATATCATATTTCATATCAGCTTACAAAAACCATAACAATGAAAGACAGAATTGAATTTAAATTTTATAATAATAAGCTAAATACTAACGATAAAGGATATTTAATTTATCACGATATTATCTTAAAACCTTTAAAAATTCCACTTTCAATTTCATTTAGATATGCAATGTTTGAAACAGATTCGTATGATACTAGAATATATGCTTATGAAAATGATATTTTATATGCCTTTTCAATCCCTGCTTATTATTCAAAAGGGACAAGAACTTATATTACATTAAAATATACTTTAACAAATGGACTTGATATTTGGTTTAATTATGGACAATTCTTTTATTCCAATAAAGATGTCGTTAGCAGTGGTTTAAGCGAAATACAGGGGAATCGTAAATCAGAAGTTAAACTACAATTAGTAATAAAACTTGATAATTTGGGAAAGAAAAATAATTCAGAAAGTTCAGCTCATAGCCATTAAGGGCTTATTTCCATCCGGTAAGAGTTAAATCATCACGAGGATTTATACACATTACAGGAATTTCATGTTTGTTTACAATAATATCTTGTTCTTTTGAGCCAAATAATACATTGCTGAAACCAAAATCTTTAGGCAGCATAATAATAATAATGTCGGCACTTACTTTATTAGCAAATTCAACAAAACCATCGGCAAAGTCAACTTTACTTTCAATAGTATGATGCTCGAAAAGGATACCTTTGTCGTCAAGAATATTTTTAGCAAAAAGTAAATTATTTTTAATAAATCTCATTTTTCTATCATCAGTAGTCTGAGGAGAAATAAGATAAACAAACGGATGAAGTTTAAAATTTCTGTTTAGAAAACTAAACCAATTCATTTTTTCTTTAGATTCTTTAGTATAATCAATCGGTAATACAATTTTTTGAATTGTTGGATTTTTCGGGCTATTTTGAACAATAATGTATGGAACTTGAGAGCCGGCAACAATTTTTATAGTTTTTCCGCCTAGAATTTTATCCATACCTGTTACTAAACTAGTATGTTTAATAATTAAACTGCAATTATGTTCAACAGCAATTTCACTAAATTTTTTTAGAATATTGCCAGTATCAACAACAACATTTGGTTTAACAGAGTATTTTTTTTCTAAGCTTAAACTTACTTCCTCTAAATCTTGTAATGCTTCGGAAATAAGATTTTCGGATTTTACAACTTTTCCTATTGTTATTCCACAATCACAACCTTTAGAAATATTTACAGCAAATTCAAATGCTGTTTCAGACATCATGGTTAAACCCCATGGTACTAAAATCTTTTTTTGAGTAGTATTTGCCTCCATTATTTTAGCTTCAATTAATTCAATAACTCAATTCTAAGTAAAATATTTTTTACAAGATAAATTATTAATTATACATATACAATCTTGATATTTAAAAATATTAAAAAATATGCTTTTAAAATCACAAAATCGTGTATTCTAGTTTATAAATTAATTTAATTCACATAACAAAATTTCAATTTAATGTACAAAATTAATATGTTCATCAATATTGAGAATTTTTTTAAATAAAAAAGGCTGACTCGTGTGTTTAGTCAGCCTCTTTTTTAACCTAAATAAGATTTTAAAAGTTTACTTCTTGAAGTATGTCGCAATCGCCTGATTGCTTTTTCTTTTATTTGTCGAACTCTTTCACGTGTTAATGCAAATTTATCGCCTATTTCTTCTAAAGTCATTTCCTGAAGACCAATTCCAAAGAATAACTTTATAATATCTCTTTCTCTTGAAGTAAGTGTGGCTAATGCTCTGTCGATTTCACGACTTAAAGATTCGCTAATTAATTTACCATCAGCTACAGGAGAATCAGGATTTTCAAGAACATCTATTAATGAATTATCTTCTCCTTCAATAAAAGGGGCATCAACTGATACATGACGACCAGAAACTCTTAGTGTATCAACAATTTTTTCTTTTGGCAGTTCAAGAATTTCGGCAAGTTCTTCTGGAGAGGGAGTTCTCTCATTTTCTTGTTCAAATCTTGAAAAAGCTTTATTAATTTTATTTAACGAACCTACCTGATTAAGAGGTAATCTTACAATTCTTGATTGTTCTGCTAAAGCCTGAAGTATAGATTGGCGAATCCACCATACAGCATAAGAAATAAATTTGAAACCTCGAGTTTCGTCAAATTTTTCAGCTGCTTTAATTAGTCCTAAATTTCCTTCATTAATTAAATCGGGAAGGCTTAACCCCTGATTTTGATATTGTTTAGCGACCGAAACCACAAAACGCAAATTAGCACGTGTTAGCTTTTCTAAAGCTATTCTGTCTCCCTTTTTTATTCTTTGAGCTAAGTCAACTTCCTCTTCAACAGTAATTAATTCCTCTTTCCCAATTTCCTGTAAATACTTGTCAAGTGAAGCACTTTCCCTGTTAGTAATTGATTTTGTGATCTTTAATTGTCTCATGTCTATTTTTAAATTAATGCAAATTTACTCAAAAAATCTACAATACAAGATAAATTTACGTTCCAAAGGCATAATATGCTGTCATTCCATTTGGATATATTCCTTCGATTAAAATTCCCCCCTTAGTGTTTTCCAGCGTTTCTTCAATTTCTTGTAAAGAGTAAACAACTTTTCTGTTTATGCTTGTAATGATAAAACCTTCTTTTATTCCGGCTGCTCTTAACTTTCCGCTACCCAATTCTGTAATTTTAATACCGTTTTTAATTCTTAACTTTTGTTTCTCTTCAATGCTAATTTCTTCAAACTTAGCACCTAAAGCAGATACATTAGCAGTTTTTTCTATCTTTGTATTTCCATGCTTATTACGTAATGTAATATCAAAAGGTTTCATTTTTTCATTTCTTTTTACAGTAATATTTATTTTATCTCCCGGACGGTACATACTAACTTGTTCTTGGAGTTCAGAAACATTGTTTACATTTTTATCATTAACTTTCATAATAATATCTCCTTTTTCAAGCCCAGCCTCTGTTGCAGCACCATCTTCGTTTAATCCGGCAACATAAACTCCCTCAATTTTTGTAACTCCAATATCACTTGCAAGTTTATTATCAATATCAACTATTGACACTCCAAGATATGCTCTTTGTACTGTTCCAAATTCGATTAAATCTGAAATTATTTTTTTAATAATATTTACCGGTATAGCAAATGAATATCCTGTAAAAGAACCTGTGTTTGAAGCTATTGCTGTGTTTATTCCTACTAATTGACCTTTTACATCAACTAATGCACCTCCACTATTCCCGGGGTTAACGGCAGCATCTGTTTGAATAAACGATTCTATTGCAAATTGTTTCGAGAGTATATTAATATTTCTTGCTTTGGCACTTACAATTCCAGCGGTAACGGTAGATGTAAGATTAAAAGGATTTCCAACAGCCAAAACCCATTCGCCAACCTGCAAATCGTCTGAATTACCATATTGTATAAAAGGTAAATTTTTTTCTTCAATTTTTAATAATGCAATATCTGTAGTTGGGTCAGAACCAATTAATTTTGCAATATATGCTCTTTTGTCGTTTAGCACAACTTCTATATTATCTGCCTGATTTATAACATGATTATTAGTTACAATGTATCCATCATCCGAAATTATTACACCCGAACCAGAAGCTTGAACCGGGACAGGATTTGAATAAACACCTGGTCCAAAGAAAAAATCATATACATTACCAGATGCCATTTGTTGATTGTATTGTGTTTTGACATGTACAACCGACTGAACTGAATTATTTGCAGCTAATACAAAATTAACATTTTCACCCGATGTAGAGTTTAGTAAATTTGTTAATTTAGCATGATAATTTTCTGATTGAGGTTGGATTATTACAGGTTGGTAATTTTTAATAAATAAAAATACTACTGTAACACTTGTTAATACAGAAATTAAAATTGATAAAATGATTCCTTTTGTTTTCATAAATTTAAATGTTTTTTAATTATACAATTTATTTGTTTTAACTAACAAAAATTATTCCTTTGTTTTAATTTTCTATAATAACAATTTTTCTTTAAATCTATTATTAATCAACTAATTGTTTAACACAATTTAACTAGATATGAAAATTGAATTTACAAAATATCATGGAACCGGAAACGATTTTATTATACTGGATAATAGAAATTTTAATTATTCAGGTTTAAATACAGCTCAAATTAAAAAAATATGCGATAGGCATTTTGGAGTAGGTGCAGATGGTTTAATGCTTTTGCAAAATAGTTCGGATTATAATTTTGAAATGAAATACTATAATTCTGATGGAAATGAAGGTTCAATGTGTGGAAATGGCGGACGATGTATAGTTGCGTTTGCAAAAACATTAAAAATTTTGCACAATTCTGCAAAATTTCTGGCTATTGATGGCAAACATGAAGCCTTAATTGATGACCGCAATTTTGTAATTTTAAAAATGAAATCTATTAATATCAAGGATATTACAATAGATAATAATCAATATATTATTGATACCGGCTCTCCTCATTTGGTTAACTATATGGATAATGTTGAAACTTTAGATGTTTTTACTGAAGGGAAAAAAATTAGAAATAATAATGTATTTTTTAAAGATGGAATAAATGTCAACTTTGTTAAAATTATTAAAGAAAATAGTCTTTTTGTCAGGACTTACGAACGGGGTGTAGAAAATGAAACATTGTCTTGTGGAACAGGTGCTGTAGCATGTGCTGTAAGCCATTTTTTAAGAAATAAATACACCGAAAATAAAGAAATTGAAATTGATTCTTTGGGTGGAAAATTATATATAGATATTACATTTGAAAATGAGAATGTTTTAAATATCACGTTAAAAGGTACTACAAAATTCGTTTTTAAAGGAATGATTGAGTTGTAATTAAAGTTTTAAGTTTAAAATTTACGATTTTATATGTACGATGTACGATTGCTTAAACTACTGACCCAAAATCGTAAATTTTACTTCGTAAATCGTACATTTTTATTACATTTTCTGTAAGTTCAATTTGTTTTCAAGAAAATCTATAAGTAATAATAAAATTGCCCGTAGGGCATTAATGACAATAAAAACACAAGCGACAAAGGAGCATTTTCCCGAAGGGAATATACATTAGTTATAGTATTGGGGCTAGGCAATTGGCACATTTGATTTTTTGTTAATGTCCTACGGACAAAATTTATTTATATATTGTATTTTATTGACATTGAAGCCCTACGAGCTAAAAAATTAATATTACTCTGAAGTCAGTTTGAACTTACCATTTTCTTATAAATATTACATACAATGTAAATATTGATTTACTAAATTTTGAAATTCCTCATTATTTCCATAAATTTTTTCGCTTAACCCTTGGTCGTTGAATTTTTTTAAATTTTTAATAATTCTGTCAATTGTACCTGATGGGAAAACGTTATTTTTTTCAAAATAAGCTCTTTTTTCGTTGAGTTCATTTGCTGAATCAAAGCAAGATACAGGCAAATGATTTAACTCATTCAATCGCTGTTTATTTTCTTCTTTAAAAATGTTTACACCAACATAAAGTTTTTTAGCTACGTCTAAAGCATTTTCCATTTCTAAACCGTGTTTTGCTGCAACTACAAGACCAGCAAGTAATAAATAAATATCTGCCGAACCATCTGCGGCTCTAAATTCTACTGTTTGTTTTCCGGGAACATACGGCACTGAGCCTGTTTCTTGTGGATTTGCATTTCGAATCATACTTGTTTTGGCAATCCAACCCAATGGAATACGAACTAGTACTGAACGATTTCTATCTCCCCAGCAAATATTGGTTGGAGCTTCCTGATGCGGAACTAACCTTAAATATGATGTTGGAATTGTATTTCCAAAAGCAGTTATTGCTGATGACAAATCTAGGATTCCTGCAATAATTTTTTTAGCAGTATCTGTAATACCTTCATCATCAGCCATAATATTTACACAATCTTTTTCTACTAACATGTGAATATGTAAACCGCTACCTGCTTTACCAACTGTTATTTTTGGAGCAAAACTAATATTTACTCCATATTTGTTTCCTAAAGTTCTGAGAATCCATTTAGCAATAACTATCTGGTCGGCAGTATCTTCAACTCTAACCGGAAGAAATTCAATTTCGTTTTGCTCATAATAAAAATTATCATCTTCGAAATTCCCTACTTCCGAATGACCATATTTTATTTTACCTCCGCATTGAGAAATTAATCTCATAGCTTCAGTTCTTAGGTTTTCCCATTTTGCAAAAGGTGCAGAAGCATGATAGCCTTTTTGGTCGGTATTTGGATAAAACTTTTGCTTTTCGCTAACAACATAATATTCAAGTTCGCCCATAGCTTTAAATCTTAAACCTGTAGAATTGATAAATTCCATATTAGCTTTACGCAATATATATTCAGGAGCACTTTCGAGTGGATTTCCTTCGTTGTTATAAAAAGAACATAAAATATCAAGTGTAGGAATTGTAGTAAATGGATTTAGAAATGCTGTGTTAAACCTTGGAATTACATATAAATCACTTGTTTCGGCATCGACATAAGAAAATAAACTCGAACCATCAACTCTTTCACCGGTTGCAAGAATTGTATCTAAATGGTCGAGGCTATTTATAACAAAATTCAAAGTTTTTAATTTTCCGTCTTCAGCAACATACCGAAAATTTAACATTTCAATCTGAAAATCTTTTACAATCTTCATAATATCGGCTCTGGTAAATTCTGATGCTGACTTATTTAAATGATTTACTAATCTGTTTGGATTTAATATTTTTTCGCTCTCTTTCATAATTCATTGATAAAGATTTAATAATACAAACCTATTTTAAAATGTGAATATTAGCAATATGTTTGAGATGCAGAAAGAGTTAAAAAGCAAGCCCGATATTGAAACCAAGATATATTTTTATTGGTTCACGAATATAATATAAATCGGTTTCATCAATTGCATTATATTTATAATTTCGTACCTCATCCCAGCTGTTTTCTTTATAACCATATCCTAAAAATATATCAATAGCTAATTTTCGATTTATTAAAAATTGGTATCCTCCTTTGATTACATAATTTTTATAAATAGCCTGAACAAAATTTCCTGCTTGTGGCTGATTAGCGTTTTTGAATTTTACAGAAGAAATTGAAATATGAGGTGCAATATAAGGTCCTTTTAGTGTTTTTTTTGAAAAATATATTTTGTAAGAAAATTGTAGCCTGAACCCGTTAACTTTTAGCTTTGTATGATTTTGCAGAAAAGTTGTATCAGTTTTTTCTAACGACCTTAACAAAGGTCCTTTACCAAGATAAGAAATTTCTATTTGTAAAGATTGTTTTTTTAAAGTTACACGTTCAAAAGCAAGTCTATATTCAGAGGTTAATACAATTGGACCTGTTAGAATAGTTAAAGGATTAGTTTTGACTATTAACTTTGCAGGATTTTCTTTGTAATACTCTTTTAGTAAACTGTCCCTATCTTCTTGTCCATTAATAATTTGACAAAAAGCAAGTAGTAATATTATGATTAGTTGTGATTTCAATTTTTATAAATTATAACGTGCAGTTGCACTAATTTTCTGGTCGGTAAATTTGTTTTTTAAATATTTGTAATATCCTGTAATAGCAATCATTGCAGCATTATCGGTTGTGAATTTTAATTCGGGAATATAACATTGCCATTTATTTTTTTCGGAAACCGAAATTAATGTCTCTTTTAACATTGAATTGGCTGATACTCCACCTGCTAAAGCAATTTCTTTAATTCCGGTATTTTTTGCAACTTTTTTTAATTGTTCGATTAAAATTTCAATTATTATATGCTGAATAGAGGCACATAAATCGTTTAAATTTTGTTCAATAAAATTTGGCTCAAGTTTTACTTGAGCGTTAACGAAATAAAGAAAATTTGTTTTAAGTCCGCTAAAGCTAAAATTATAATCTGCTACACTTGGTTTTGTAAAGCTAAACTTTTTCGAATTTCCTGTTTTTGCAAGTTTATCAATATATGGACCACCAGGATATGGTAATCCAAGAATTTTAGCACATTTGTCAAAAGCTTCACCTGCTGCATCGTCTATTGTGCTTCCGATAACCTCCATTTCAAAGTAATCTTTTACAATAATTATTTGTGTATGACCTCCTGATATTAATAAACATAAAAATGGAAATGCCGGTGGTTTTTTGTCAATCTGTTTGATAAAATGAACTAATATATGTGCTTGTAAATGATTTATTTCAATTAATGGAATTTCTAAAGCAAGCGATAGTCCTTTTGCAAAAGATGAACCGACCAGTAAAGAGCCTAATAATCCAGGACCACGTGTAAAAGCTATTGCAGATAATTCGTTTTTTGAAATTCCAGCGTTTTTTATAGCACTTTCTACAACCGGAATAATATTTTGCTGGTGAGCTCTTGAGGCAAGTTCAGGTACTACACCGCCATATTTTATATGAACATCTTGATTGGCAATAACATTTGAAAGTAATTCTCCATCACTTATTACAGCCGCAGATGTATCGTCACATGAAGATTCAATTCCAAGTATAGTAATCGGCATAGAATATCTTTTTGTAAAGATAGTAATTGGCTAGGATTTGACAAATTTGGATTCTAATTTCCGAAAATTGTTATAATTTTTGCCTTACTCGAATCTTGAGAATGAGAAATTTCCGAAAAGTTTTAATTCATTTTTAATCATCATTAGAAAATTCAAGTTTTAATAAAAAAGCTGAACAAATTATTGTTCAGCTTTCTTATGATTTATAATTCTATTGTTAGCGTTTTATGTCAACAGGAAATTATATGTAAATTGAAAAATTACTGCTTTATCAATTTCTTTTCTATAATTCCATTATCTGTTTTTATTTTAATTGTATAAAACCCACTTGATAGTTTTGATATATCAATTGTTGTTTTTGTATTTGATATTTCGGCTGCACTCAGCTCAAGTGTACTCAAGGTTTTAACAATTTGACCTTGAATATTAATTATTTCAATAGTTCCTTTATTTAATCCTGTGATTATAATATGTGAATTTGCAGGATTTGGATATACCGAAATAGTATTTTCACTTATTACATCAGATATTCCAACGTATAAAAAGTAATAGGAGTTCGACATTGTTGAGCAACTATCGCCATTTGTAAGCGCTACTTTATAAAAACCTGTTTGTGTAGCGTTATAAACCTGTGATGTAGCACCTGTAATTATTGTATCATTAAAGTACCATTGATATGTATTTGCGTTAGTACTTGACGATAATTCATTTACGTTTTGCTGAACTGTTGGAGTTAACGGTATTGCAATAATAGTAGCTACTACTGCTGTTCGTGTAACTGTGGTACAACCATTATCAGTTGCATCAACATAATAAGTTGTCGTAGAAGAAATAACAGGAGTTGTAAAAGACGAACCAGTCCCTAAAGATGTTCCACCAATTGATGTAGCATACCAATTGATAGTTCCATAAGATGCTGTTGCACCTAATGTTACAGCTCCGGTTCCACAAATACTTGTGGGTGAAGTAGCAGTTATTGATGGTGAAACTGAACAACCTACAGTAAAACTATAATCTTCTGTTTCGCCATAAGATAACTGATTACAAGCATCGTAAGGTGCTCCATAACTATAATATTCGCCTCTTACACGCATTTTATGTGTGCCAAAAGCCGCAGAAGATGGAACCGTAAAATCATCAGTAAGTGTAAATGATTGTCCGGAGTTATTGTTTGCAATAACCCTTTCTGATGTTTCAAAATTACCATCATCATCAAAATCAATCCAAACCGAATATGCCATTGCATAACCCGAAGAAGTGAAAGACATAGTAGTAGTTGCAAGCTGCGAATTTGAAGCAATATAAGTACTACTGAAATCGCTAAATGATGAAGTAGCACAATTGGAACTGCTATTAAAATCTGATAATCCTCCGCTAGTTGTTACATTACTAATCCACAAATAACTACACGGATATGATGATGCCGAAGGAATGCAATAACAACTAGTTGTCATTGTAACGTTAATTGAATTTGAATAAGCTGACATTCCACTGTTTGAACAGATGACATTGCAACGATAATATTTTTCAGATGTTTGACTGGTTGTATAAGTTGAATTTGTGGCACCCGAAATATTTGTCCATGTACTATTATCTACAGACGATTGCCATTGATAAGTAATGCCACTTTCGGCAACATTATTTTGTATGCTTAAAGTAAAATTTACACCCGAACAAACCATACTTTCTGAAGAAAGAGTATTTCCGGGGTTTGGTGTTCCAGCACAAGCTACAGCTGCAATAACTGTGAAAGAATAATCCTCAGTTTCTCCTTCATACAACTGATTACAAGCATCGTAAGGAGCACCATAGTAATAAATTTCTCCTCTAACACGCATTCGGTGAGTGCCGGTAGCAGCAGTAATTGGAATAGTAAAGTTATCTGTAAATGTAAAATCTTGCCCATAGTTATCGTTTGAAATAACTTGTTCAGATGATTCAAAACTACCACTATTATCAAAATCAATCCAAACTGAAAATGCCATTGCTGAACCTGTTGATGAGAAAGACATAGTAGTAGTAGCTAATTGCGAATTTGATGCAATATAAGAACTACTAAAATCTGAATAAGAAGAACTTGCACAAGTTGAACTTTTATTAAAATCTGATACTCCTCCGCTAGTTGTAATATTAGTAATCCATACATAATTACAAGCATAATTTGATTCATCCGGGATACAATAACAATCGGTCATTGAATTTATTGCAACATATAAAGATGTTGAATTAGCAGATGAGCCACTATTAGAGCAGGTTACAACACAACGATAATATTTTTCAGATGTTTGACTGGTTGTATAAGTTGAATTTGTGGCTCCAGAAATATTTGTCCATGTACTATTATCAGTTGACAATTGCCATTGATATGTAATTCCACTTTCAGCAACACTATTTTGTAAACTCAAAGTAAAGTCTATGCCCGAACAAACTGAACTTGCAGTAGAAACCGTATTTCCAGGGCTTGGCGTTCCCGAACAAGGAGTAGTTGCAATAACTGTAAATGAATAATCTTCGGTTTCGCCATAAGATAATTGATTACAAGCATCGGAGGGTGCTCCATAACTATACCACTCTCCTCTAACACGCATTTTGTGAGTTCCGGGAGTAGCAGAAATTGGAATCGTAAAGTTATCTGTAAATGTTAAATTTTGTCCATAGTTATCGTTTGATATAACTTGTTCTGAATATTCAAAACTACCATTATCGTCAAAATCAATCCAAACAGAAAATGCCATTGCATAACCACTAGACGAAAACGACATTGTAGTAGTTGTTAGTTGAATATTTGATGCAAGATTTGAACTACTAAAATCTGAATAAGAAGAACTTGCACAAGTAGAACTTTTATTAAAATCGGATACTCCACCGCTAGTTGTAATATTGCTAATCCACATATAATCACAAGCATAAATTGATTCATCTGGAGTGCAATAACAATCAGTGAATGAATTCATAGCAATATATAATGATGTTGAACTAGCAGATAAACCACTATTTGAACATGTTACAACACATTGATAATATTTTTCTGAAGTTTGACTGGTTGTATAAGTTGAATTTGTGGCTCCCGAAATATTTGTCCAGGTACTATTATCAGTTGACGATTGCCATTGAAAAGAAATTTCGCTTTCATAAACACTGTTTTGTAAACTTAAAGTAAAGTCAATACCCGAACAAGCTGAACTTGCAGTAGAAATTGTGTTTCCGGGGTTTGGTGTTCCCGAACAAGGCGTAGCAGCAATAACAGTAAAAGAATAATCTTCTGTTTCGCCTTCATCAAGCTGATTGCAAGCATCGTAAGGTGCACCATAATAGTAAACATCACCCCTAACTCGCATTCTGTGAGTGCCGGGAGTAGCAGTAATCGGAATTGTAAAATTATCGCTAATTGTTAATGTTTGTCCGTTGTTATCATTTGAAATAACTTGTTCTGAATAATCAAAACTACCATTATCATCAAAATCAATCCAAACAGAAAATGCCATTGGCGAACCACTAGAAGTTAACGATAAAGTAGTTGTAGCAAGTTGTACATTTGATGCTATGCTGGAGCTACTAAAATCGGAATAGGAAGAGCTTGCACAAGTTGAACTTTTATTAAAATCCGAAACCCCTCCTGTAGTTGTTATATTTGTAATCCACATATAATAACATGCTGAATAAGATGTCGCAGGAATACAATAACAATCTGTAATCGAACTCATTGTAATATTTACAGCGGTTGAATAAACTGTTGAACTACTGTTGGAACAGACCACTTTACAACGATAATATTTTGCTGATGTTTGACTTGTTGTGTAAGTTGAATTGGTTGCTCCCGAAATATTTGACCATGTACTATTATCAGGCGACGATTGCCATTGATATGTAATTCCTATTGCAGCAACACTGTTTTGTAAGCTTAAAGTAAAATTTATACCCGAACAAACAGAACTTTCTGTTGATAATGTATTACCCGGATTGGGTGTTCCAGAACAAGCTACTGCTTCAATTACTGTAAAAGTATAATCTTCTGTTTCGCCATTATTCAATTGACTACAAGCATCGTAAGGTGTACCATAATAATAATATTCGCCTCTAACTCGCATTCTGTGTGAACCTGGTGTTGCAGAAAGTGGAATAGTAAAATTATCGGTAAATGTTAGTAATTGTCCTGAATTATCGTTTGATATAACTTGTTCTGAATAATCAAAACTACCATTATCATCAAAATCAATCCATACAGAAAATGCCATTGCATAACCAGAAGAAGTGAAAGATATAGTTGTAGTGGCAAGTTGAGAATTTGATGCAATGTTAGAGCTGCTAAAATTTGAATAAGAAGAACTTGCACAAGTAGAACTTTTATTAAAATCGGATACTCCGCCACTTGTTGTTACATTGCTAATCCACATATAATCACAAGCGTAACTTGATTCATCCGGTGTACAATAACAGTCGGTAATCGAATTCATTGTAACATTTACAGAAGTAGAATAAACTGTTGAACTACTGTTTGAACAAGTTACAACACAACGATAATATTTTGCAGAAGTTTGACTGGTTGTGTAAGTTGAACTGGTTGCACCCGAAATATTTGTCCAAGTACTATTATCAGCAGACGATTGCCATTGATAAGTTATTCCACCTGCTGAAACATCATTTTGTAAACTTAATGCAAAATTAACACCCGAACAAACTGAACTTACAGTAGAAACTGTATTTCCCGGGTTTGGATTTCCAGAACAAGGTACGGCAGCAATAATATTTACTATATAATCTTCGGTTTCGCCCCAAGTGTAAGTAATGCAAGGATTAATTGAAGCTCCTGCTGTACCTTCTATATTGATTACACGCATAAATGTATTTCCAATTAAAGCATCAGTTGGAACAACAAAACTACCTGTTACATAATGAGTACCATAAACTGTAACTGCATCGCCATAAACTCGTTCGCCTGCATCGGTAAGGTCTCCATTTTGATTATAATCAATAAAAATTGCTGTTCCATTACTATAATTTCCACCGCATGTTCCTATTTGAATCGAAAATGAAACAGACAATCCTTGTGTCAAATTAGGAGCTGCAACAATCGCAGTATAATCAGAATACTGGTTTAATATTGAACCTGTACCTCCAGTTGTACTGCAAGTTGAAGAGTTATTTAATGTGCCGACAGTAACATTAAATATTTCTTCATCGGATGTACTTGTTGCCATTGATGTGCAATAATCGCATACAGTAGTCATACTAATATTTAAAGGTGCAGAAGTTGCCGATAATCCACTATTAGAACAAGTTACATTACATTGATAATATTTTGCAGATGTTTGACTAGTTGTACAAGTTGAACTGGTTGCACCCGAAATATTTGTCCATGTACTATTATCAGGAGACGATTGCCATTGATAAGTAATTCCGCTTTCAGCTACATTATTTTGTAAGCTTAAAGTAAAATTAGTCCCTGAGCAAACAGAGCTTACAGATGAAACAGTATTGCCCGGGCTTGGTGTTCCTGAACAAGCAACGGCAGCAATTACTGTAAATGAATAATCTTCTGTTTCGCCATAAGACAATTGATTGCAAGCATCGTAAGGTGCTCCATAATAATAATTTTCTGCTCTTACTCTCATTCTATGAGTACCGGGATTAGCAGTAATTGGAATAGTAAAGTTATCGGTTAAAGTATAAGCATATCCACTATTATTGTTTGAAATTACTTGTTCCGAACTTTCAAAAACACCATTATCATTATAATCAATCCACACAGAAAATGCCATTGCAGAACCTGTAGAAGTGAAAGACATAGTAGTGGTAGCTAATTGCGAATTTGATGCTAAATTAGAACCACTAAAATCGCTATAAGAAGAACTTTCACAAGATGAAGTTTTATTAAAATCTGATACTCCGCCGCTAGTTATAACATTAGTAATCCACACATAATTACATGCATAATATGATTGGTCAGGAGTACAATAACAGCTTGTAATTGCATTCATTGTAACATTTAACGAATTTGAATAAGATGTTGAACTACTGTTAGTACAAATAACTTTGCAACGATAATATTTTGCCGATGTTTGACTGGTTGTAAAAGTCGAATTAGTTGCACCCGAAATATTTGTCCATGTGCTATTATCTGTTGACGATTGCCATTGACAAGTTATTCCACTTTCGGCAACACTATTTTGTAAACTCAAAGTAAATTCTTCATCCGAACATACCGAATTTGATGTGGAAACAGTATTTCCCGGATTTGGTGTTCCCGAGCAAGGAGTAGTAGCAATTACTGTAAAAGAATAATCTTCTGTTTCGCCATAAGTTAACTGATTACAAGCATTGTAAGGTGCTCCATTACTATACCATTCTCCTCTTATACGCATTCGGTGAGTACCGGGTGTTGCAGATATTGGAATTGTAAAATTATCTGTTAATGTAAGTAATTGGCTATTATTATTGTTTGATATAACTTGTTCAGACGATTCAAAACTTCCATCATCGTCAAAATCAATCCATACAGAAAATGCCATTGCATAACCACTAGACGAAAACGACATTGTAGTTGTAGCTAATTGTATATTTGATG
>MENC01000242.1:6272-7402 GCA_001768155.1 Bacteroidetes bacterium GWA2_30_7 | reverse complement strand
CATCAGGTAAAATTGCCAAACTTGCCAAGGGAAAATACTACAAACCAGAAAATACGATATTTGGCAACCTTCAACCCAATCAGGCACAAATAGTAAAAGATTTATTAGAAGAAAATGGAAAAATAACAGGCTATCTTACAGGTTACAGCATTTACAATCAATTGTATTTGACAACGCAAGTAAGCAATATCATACAAATTGGTAAAAACGAAATCAGACCAAATTTAAAAAGAGAACTCTACACTATTTCATTTATAAAGCAAAAAAACACTATCACTAAAGAAAATATTCCTTTGTTGCAACTACTTGATGCTATTTGCTACATCAAAAAAATACCTGATGCAAGTATAGAATCGTCTTGTAGGCGATTTTTAGCAATACTCAAAAAATATTCCGAGAAAGAAATAACTTCATTGGTTCGCTTGGCTTTAAAATATCCTCCTTCTACAAGAGCCTTATTAGGGGCTTTGTTAGAGCAACTGCAACAAAACAAGGCAACAGAACCACTTTTCAAATCATTGAACCCAATTACTAAATATAAACTGGCAAGTGCAGCAAAAGCAATATCAACCGCCGAAAAATGGAATATATTATGAACTTGCACCACGACATGAAAATATTTTCTAATACATTGAGAACTGCATCACAGCAACTCAATATTAAATTAGAGTTTGTAGAAAAAGATTACTGGATAACATTAGTATTAAGCCGTTTGGCAAAAAGCAAATATGTTGATGAATCGGTTTTTAAAGGCGGTACATCACTATCAAAAGGACACAATCTGATAGAACGATTTTCGGAAGATGTAGATATTGCCATAATAAACGACAATGCTAAAACAGGCAACGAAATTAAAACCATCATCCGCACTATTGAAAAAGAAATTACACCTGATTTAGCCGAATTGCAAATAGATGGTGTAACCAGCAAAGGTTCAAGGTTTAGAAAGTCGGTTTTTGAATATGTGAGTACTGATAAAAGCAATCAAAACAATAGACTTATTGTTGAAGTCAATTCATTTGCTAATCCTTTTCCATATCAACGACTTACCATACAAAGTATGGTCTTTGGCTTTTTAATTCAAACAAGCAATGAAAAATACATTGAGAAATACAATCTTCAACCCTTTG
>MENC01000242.1:3578-6262 GCA_001768155.1 Bacteroidetes bacterium GWA2_30_7 | reverse complement strand
TTATATTTCTTAATGAACAATGCTGAATGTGCTGAATTTGTAGCATCAGATAGGTTTAAAAAACAATTTGACAACATTTTGCAACACGATAGAGCAATGTTTGAAGAACCCAAAGGCTGGCAAAATAAATTGATTACCGAATCTCCATTGGTAACCGATTTTGAAAAAATTTGGGAACAACTAAAAGTAAAATATCAAACTGAATTATCTGCTTTAGCATACAGACCAATACCTGATGAAAGAGATGTTGCGAAATGCTTTGAGGAATTAATAAAAAGAATTAAATGAAGTTTACCGAAGAAAAATTGGAAAAGGCTTTTACCGAGTTGTTGGGAAATGAAAATTATCCTCACCATTTGGGAAATACCATTATCCGTGCAACAGATGAAGTAATTATAGAAGAAGATTTGCAAAACTATTTACTTAACAAATATGCAAACAAGAAAATAACTACAACAGAAATCAAAACCATTATACTTCAGTTAAAATCATTACCTTCTTCCGACCTTTACGAAAGCAACAAAACAATAATGCGTTGGTTGAGCGATGGATTTATTTTAAAACGAGAAGATAGAACACAAAAAGATATTCATATTGAATTAATCGACTACAATGGATTAAATTCACAACTAACAAGTCCCGATTTAGACACAATAGTTTCAGAACCAGCACAACAATACCCCCCAGATTATAATATTTACAAATTTGTAAATCAGTTAGAAATAATAGGTACAGAAAAACGAATACCCGATGGCATTATTTATATAAACGGTTTGCCATTAGTTGTTTTTGAATTTAAAAGTGCCATTCGTGAAGAAGCCACTGTTTTTAATGCCTTTGAACAATTAACAATCCGCTACCGCAGAGATATTCCCGAACTGTTTAAATACAATGTTTTTTGCGTTATCAGCGATGGTGTAAACAATAAAGCAGGTTCATTTTTTACACAATATGAGTTTTTCTATTCATGGCGAAGAATTTCAGGTCTGGCTAAAGATGTGGACGGCATTGACAGTATGTTTACTCTTGTAAAGGGAATGTTGCATCAAAATAGATTAAGAGACATAATTCGTAACTTTATTTATATACCCGACAGTTCGAAGAAAAACGAAAAAATAGTTTGTCGTTATCCACAGTATTATGCTGCAAAACGACTTTTCGATAATATAAAATCAGCTCAACGACCCTACGGAAACGGAAAAGGAGGAACTTATTTTGGAGCGACAGGTTGTGGAAAGAGTTTTACAATGCTTTATCTAACAAGGCTTTTGATGAAAAGTGAGCATTTTGAAAGTCCAACCATAATTTTAATAACCGACCGAACTGACTTAGACGACCAATTATCTGAACAATTTACAAATGCCAAAAAATTCATCGGCGATAATACTGTTGTAAGCGTTGAAAGCAGAGCCAATTTAAGAACGCTGATTCAGGGACGACAAAGCGGAGGAGTATTTTTAACCACAATTCATAAGTTTACAGAAGATACAGAGTTGCTAACCACAAGAAGCAATGTAATTTGTATATCCGACGAAGCACATCGTAGCCAGGTCAATATTGACCAAAAAATAAAAGTAACAAACAAAGGAGTTACTAAAACCTATGGTTTTGCAAAATATCTTCACGATTCTTTGCCAAATGCAACATTTGTAGGATTTACAGGCACACCAATAGATGCAACACTTGATGTTTTTGGGAAAGTGGTTGATGCTTATACAATGACAGAGTCTGTTAAAGATGAAATTACTGTTAGAATTGTATATGAAGGCAGAGCTGCAAAAATTGCATTAAATAATAGTGAACTCGAAAAAATTGAAAAATATTATGAAGAAGTAGCAATCGAAGGAGCTAATGAATACCAAATAGAAAAAAGCAAAGAAACCACTGCCAACATGAACACCATTATTGGTGACCCTAAACGATTGCAATCATTAGCAGAAGATTTCGTAAAACATTATGAAAATAGAGTTAACGAAGGTTCTACAGTTAAAGGAAAAGCAATGTTTGTGTGCAGTAGCAGAGAAATTGCATATGAATTTTATAAAAAAGTAATTGCATTAAAACCCAAATGGAACGAAATAAAGTTTTCTGAAGATGAAATTGAGCTTTCCGAAAAAGATAAAAAAGAACTCAAAGCCATTGAAAAAATAAAAATGATAATGACCCGTGGGCAAGACGACCCAACGGAATTATACAATTTATTAGGCACTAAAGATTATCGTAAAGAACTCGACAGACAATTCAAAAACGAAAAATCGAATTTCAAGATTGCCATCGTTGTTGATATGTGGCTTACCGGATTTGATGTGCCATTTTTGGATTCAATATACATTGATAAACCCATACAACAACATAATTTAATTCAAACAATATCAAGGGTAAACCGAAAATTTCATGGAAAAAACAAAGGTTTGGTAATTGATTATATTGGTATAAAAAAACAAATGAATTTGGCATTAGCCAAGTACAATAAAGGAGATGAAGATAACTTTGAAGATATTGCAGAATCAATAATAATCGCAAGAAATCATTTAGACCTTTTGGCAAAATTGTTTTATAAGTTCGACAATACAAAGTATTTTGAAGGAAATACATTAGAACAGTTAAATAACCTGAATCAAGCTGCCGAATTTGTACAACAAACAAAGGATTTAGAAACTCGTTTTATGGGCTTGGTAAAACGT
>MENC01000242.1:3272-3570 GCA_001768155.1 Bacteroidetes bacterium GWA2_30_7 | reverse complement strand
CAAACTTACTAAAGGCAATGCACCTGATACTGCTCAAATGAATGCTAAAGTCAGGGAAATGATAAAAGATGCTCTTGCCAGTGATGGTGTTGAGGAAATTTTCAAATTAGGCAATGAAAATGCAAATGAACAAGATATTTTTGATGAAGACTATTTAGCAAAACTTAGTAAGATAAAACTTCCGAATACAAAAATAAAGCTACTACAACAGCTTTTGGCAAAAATTATTGGCGAAATAAAAAAAATAAATAAAGTAAAAGGAATAGATTTTACAAAGAAAATGCAAGCTCTTGTTGAG
>MENC01000242.1:0-3246 GCA_001768155.1 Bacteroidetes bacterium GWA2_30_7 | reverse complement strand
TATTTTAAGAAGCGAAGTATATGAGGAAATGGCAGAACAGCTTACCAATTTAATTTGGGAAGCTCACAAAGAATTCTTTGCAGGTGATGCTTTAGGAATTGACTTTGAAGAAAAAGCATTCTACGATATACTTAAAGACTTATGTATTAAATATGACTTTAAATATCCTGATGATAAGTTGATTGAACTTGCAAAAGCTGTAAAGGAATTAGTCGATTCACAAGCAAAATTTCCTGACTGGAACAAACGAGACGACATAAAATCATCTTTGAAAGTTGGATTAATTCTGCTTTTAGATGAATTTGGCTATCCTCCGGTAGAAAGAGACGAAGTGTATGTTGAGATATTTGAACAAGCAGAAAATTTCAAAAAATATAGTTCAACTGAAATACTGATTATTAAACACAGAGGCAGTCTATTTCTTGATACCGATGATTTTATAATTGCTGAAGAAGTATTTCACTCATATAAAAACTTTGTTTCGTTATTAAGATTAGAGTTTGTAAACGAAGGCGAATTTGTGAAAGGCTCATGGATAAGAAAAGCGATGGAATTTATCCAAAAAGCCCGAAAAGGTAAAAATGCACAAGAAATCTTCAACAAAGGTCAAAAAGCTTTAGAGCTTGCATATATTGAAAAAGCACAATCAGAGGTAAATAGAAATAATGCAGAAGCAGCTTCAGCATTTATAACATCAATAAAAGACATTCCTAATGTTGTATCAATTTTTGGGTCACTAATTTTGGTAAAAGCGACAATCAATGGTGTTCCTCAGTTATTATCTAAAGTTTCAACAACAAATCAGCTAATAGAATTGGAAAAATCTCCCGAATTAATGAATAATCCATTGGAATTATTGAGAAGACTAAATAGCAATAAGGAATTGGAATAGGAATGTATTAACTTTATGCAAAACCGTTAAGACCAAACAGAACCATACTAAACAAGAATTACTTTATTTTTTCAATTATCAATTTCAATTCAAAACAATTTTTCCCACCCTTTTCAAAAATAAATTCCCGAAAATTCAGTTTTATAGAAAAGAACATTTTATGAAAGATGATAATAATATAATTGAATATAACGAAACCATTCATGAATATTTTGAACAATACCTCTTCATTGCTTTTGACTTATGGAGTATAAGACCACTTTATAATATTGATAAAACATTATTAGATGGCAGCAGCAGTCAATTAAAAAAATTCAATGATTTTATTTCAGAACATCAGAACAAAAAATGCCCTTTTCCAATAATTATCATTTTTGGGAATAGTGACAAAAGCAATTTACGTGTAATGCTAAGCCGAAATCGAAAATATTTTAAAATACGTTTTAAAAATAATCCCCAAGATATTTTCAAACTATTTGATGCAGATAATAAACCATTTGCGTTAAATAGAAATGAAAATAATAATTGCAATCAGAAAACAAATGATGCAACTGAAAATGAATCATTAATAAAAATTGCCGAGATGGAGAAGAAATATGATTTAATGTTCCATAATTTAAATCTTAAAGTTGATGAGCTAATAAAGGCAATTAATAAATAATTAAAATGCGCCAAATATTCGACATACACGAATACGATGATAACTTCTTTGAGAAATTTACATTACAGATTTTACCAAATATCGATATATGGAGTATAAGACCATTAAAAAATCCAACGAAAATATTTGCACATGGATTATCCTCAGAATTAAATAAATTTGAATCATTTTTAATAAGACACCAGGAAAAAGATTATCCGGTAGATTTGATTATAATTCTTGCAGTTGCACAAAAACATTATCCTCGACTAATGCTTAACAGTAGTAAAAAATATCTGAAACTAAGTTTTAACAATTCATCATTGCAAAATACTGCACCACAATTGATTTTATTTCCAAATACGAATACAAAAAACACATTAAACAATGATATTCAATATTTCGGATTTAATTATAGAAATAATGCTGAAATACCAGATATAATAAAACAAAATATTCAAAATGCAGAAAACTTAGTGAGAGCAGAATTAGAAAAAATACGTATTCAGAAGGAAGCAGAAACAGATAATCGCACTGCGGAACTTGAACGAAAACTCGAACAATTTAAGTTCGATTTAAAAGTAGAAGCTTTCCAAAAAAAAGAAAAAGAAACTAACGAAAGAATAGAACATCTTAAAAAAGTAATGGCTAAAAAAACTGAAGCTCTAAATGAACAAAAAAATAATGAAATAAATAACGTTAAAGAAAACACAAAAGTCATTGCCGAAGGACTTTTCAGACTTGGCAAAAAATTGTTTTTTGACAATAATGAAAGCAAGCTCAAAGAACAAAATAATTTAGAATTAAAAGATATTCCCGAAAATAAGGAGAACAAGAAAAAAGAACCACATCGGGAAGATAATGGTTTTGAAGAAATTACAGAACCTCAAAATAATAGCGAAGCTAAAAAGGATGACGAAAAGATAAATTTACTTTGTGAAAAATTAAAGCATCTCTCACCAGTCGAAAAACGAATATTATACAAAAAACTTAGTGAAGATATTACTAAAAAATGACAATAAACAATTACAAATAATACCGCTCCTTGTAAAATAACGATTCAATACCCAAATTCCTCAAGTAAAACCTTAATATTTTTCAGTCTAGTTTTATATGCCATATTCGCAGGAGGAGCAATTCCTCTTTTTAATTTATAATTGATATTCCAGCTACACCTTTTACTACAACCAAAGCTATTAAACTTAGAGCTTTCATAAGCACATCCGCAGTTCCAGCATATTTTCAAATACCTGATACGTTTAATTTTTTTTGATTCATATTCAATATTGTCAAATTCGTCAACATTTGCCAATTCAAGATATTGTGAATCAACTTTTTTTGTTGCAATAGTATTCATTGCGAACATCTCTTTTTTTGATAATTGCTTTACCATAAAATAGACATTTTACATAGTAATAACATTTTATCAATTACTTTTATTGTATGATTCTGAATAATTTATGTTCGTTTTATTTATTTTTTATTTATCTGCGATTTATTTTTTATGTTTCTCCCCTGTTTTGAACGGAGTTTTTATAAAGATTATGTGATTGTTTTTAAGCAAATTATAAGGAAAATACAGGCAAATAATCAACAACTTTTTCCGAGCCGAAAAACCCAATTTCCCTATAGAGAAAAACCAGACGAACTCACTACATCACCCGCCTTTTCCCTCAGGCTGTATTTCAGCATGTTAGCTATGATGTTTTAACTA
>MENC01000241.1:7187-8276 GCA_001768155.1 Bacteroidetes bacterium GWA2_30_7 | reverse complement strand
AATTAAAGAAATTGATGAATTATGGACTCAGCTTCCATTTAAAGAATTTATTCCATCGCCGTCTTTAAAATATGCAGGATTAAATACAAATGATGGGGCGAAGTTTAAAGCATAAAGAAGTTTACACTTAATTTTTTTAGTAACCATAAATATTTTTACATTTACAAAGAATTAAAAAAACACTTGCAATAAACTTATGGCTTTAAATAAGGAGGAAATAAATGCAATTATGTTTTTTGTGAAATAATAGCAACAATTATAAATGTAATTTGTAATGAAACTAATTCAAGACATAATTAACGAACTCATTGATATTGATAAGTCAATTAGTTCGCCGTTTTTAAAAACCAAAGTTCTTGCAAGCAGACTACAAAACCAAGTGCTTTTAAATTGGGTAAGTAATGAACTTAAAGGTTACGACAATTCGAATATTATACCCAATTATAGAAAATATAAAGGAAATATTACAGGAACTTATATAAATGGGAGTTACCAATTTAATGACCAACCAGTTCCGACAAATGGACTTGAACCTGAGTTTGTGGAAGAATTACATTCAATGAACTTTTATCAAAGCATAGTAAGTCTTGAAACACTTAAAAGAGAAAATAAATCTGGAAAATTGGAACATACATTTTCAGCTGAACGAATTGGACTAATTCAGCAAAATTGGAAAAAAATGGGAAATCCGTATTTGCTTTTGATTAATTGTAAAATATCCATTCCAGTTAATACTGTTGTTGAAATACTCTCTTATGTTAGAAATAACTTACTTGACTTTATGCTTAAAATTGATTCCGAATTTGGGAACATTACAGAAATAGAAGAACTAAAAACTAAAAAAGAAGAAATTGCAACTATTATGAATCAGACTATTATAAATAATTCAGGAGACGGAAATGTTGTAAATACCGGAGAAAATGCGAAAATATCAGCAACTATAAGTATCACAAAAGGAAGTAAAGAAGAATTAGTAAAACATTTGCTGGACAAAGGTCTGAGCAAAGTTGACACAGCAGAACTTGTTGAGATAATTGATACCGAAGAGCCTAACTTTGGAAATAAAACATTCGGACAAAAAGTAAACTC
>MENC01000241.1:1344-7144 GCA_001768155.1 Bacteroidetes bacterium GWA2_30_7 | reverse complement strand
ACTGACTGTTTTGTGGTTACAGACATCTGCGAAACGTTATTTCAAAAGCATAAATGAAAATTATTCATTATACCTCCTTCCAATTTCAGTTTAAAAAGAATCACATATTTAATTGACTTTAATATATTGGTTTTGTAAATTTGAGCTAAACCTAAAAATTAAAGCAATGAAAACATATATATTTATTATCAGTTTAATTTCTGCAACTTTAGTAATTGGAAATTTTAATTCCTATTCACAAGTTGAAGGAAAAACTCAAAAAGCGGTTTGTGTAATATATCCTACTCAGGATTATAAAGTTACTGGCGTTATTACATTTACAAAATCTGACGATGGTGTTAAAGTTGTTGCCGATTTAAACGGACTAAGTCCCGGAAAACACGGATTTCATATACACGAATGTGGCGATTGTAGTGCATCAGATGGAACTTCAGCAGGTGGTCATTTTAATCCCGAAGAAAAAAGCCATGGTGCGCCTATGGATATGTCAAGACATATTGGAGATTTAGGAAATATAACTGCTGATGAGAATGGAAAAGCACATTTAGAATATATTGATAAAATGATTGTATTTGAAGGCGAACATTCAATTATCGGTCGTTCTATGATTGTTCATAAAAATGAAGACGACTTAAAAACACAACCCACTGGTAATGCAGGTGCTAGAGTAGCTTGTGGTGTTATTGGAATTGGAAAATAACTTATAAAGTATTTCTAATAAAACTCATTATTTTAAAATTTACGAATTTAGATTTACTCTGTACAATTGCTTAAAGCAACATTCGCTAAATCGAAAATCCTGAATCCACACTTCGAGTACCTCAGTGTTCGAAAATCCTGAATCCATACTTCGAGAGCATTTCGATAAACTCAATGACCACCTCAGTGTTCGTAAATCCTAAATCGTAAATCCTAAATCGTAAATCCTACATTATAAATATTTTATACCTAAAACTGTAATATCGTCAGTTTGATGATGTTTTTCGGAATGTGCGTTTTTCCAATTTTCAATAACTGAGTTTAGTTTGACACATTGCTCGTTCATAGGTAATTGTGCATTTTCTTTTATAATATTTTGAAACACACGACTTTTAAATTTTTTGCCTTTAGGTCCGCCAAACTGGTCGGAATAACCATCTGAAAAAAGATAAATTATATCACCTTTTTGGAGTTGTATTTCATGGTTTGTGAAAGGTTTCATGCTTTCGTAAATTGCAACTGGTTGCTTGTCGGGCTTTACTTCAATCAGTAAATTGGTTTCATTTAATGAAGAGAAAGTGGGAGATTGCGAAAGTGAGAAAGTGAGAGGATTTTCAGTCACACTTTCACCGAGTCTCACTTTCTCACTTTCAATTTTTACTATCCAAAGCGAATTATTAGCTCCCGCAAATTGAATTTTCCCTGTATTAAAATCAATTGCAACGAAACTCATATCCATTCCGTCTTTAATGTTCAGATTTTCTGAATTGTAATCAATTTTAAAATTATCTTCATTTGTAGATTGCTGCTGAAGCGACTGGATTACATATTTTCGCATTTCTTCAAGTACAGAAGATGCTGTTTGAACTTCATTTCTTGCAACAATTTCGTTTAAAAAGCTTATCCCTAACATACTCATAAATCCGCCCGGAACTCCATGTCCGGTACAATCTGCAACTGCAATTAAAGTCCAGTTGTTTACTTTTGAAAACCAGTAAAAATCTCCACTTACAACATCTTTTGGTTTGAACAATATGAAATATTCGCCGAACAAATCTTTAGCAAGCTGCTGAGAAGGCAAAACTGCATTTTGAATTATTTGTGCATATTTTATACTTCCTTCAATTTCTTCTTTTTGAAATGTTACCATATCTCTTTGTGCCTCTATTTCATCTCGTTGAGACTGTATTTCTTCCTTTTGCTGTTTTATTTCAATATTTTGATTGCTCAATAATATATTTGCCTTTTTTTTCTGAATAAACATTTTGAATATAAAAATTGAAAATGCTGCAACAAGCATAAGCCCAAGTGACACAAATATTAGGATTAATCGTTGTTTGTTTTCTTCTGCTTTTTGAATTGCATCTTTTTTTTCCTGTTCGGCTTTTTCTACTGCTTGTTTTTTTTCAAACTCAAAATTCATTTCAATGCGAACAGAATTTTTGGTTGCTTCTTCGTTAAAAATGCTGTCTTTGTATAAAACATATAGTTTGTAATGTTCTAACGCTTTTTGAGGTATTTTCAATGAATCATAAATCTGGCTTAGACTTTTATGTATGCTTTCGGTATAATCCAATATACCAATACTATATGAAAGCTCAAGGGCTTTTAAAAGATATTCTTTGGCTTTTAAATATTTTTGAATATTCATGTATAAGTTGCCAATATTTGCATATTTAACAACGATTCCGCTTTTACGACCAATTTCTTCATCAATTTTAAGAGCTTTAAAATAATATTCCAGAGCAAGATTATAAAGACTGTCTTGAGTTTTTGGCTGATTTTCAATCGCTTCGCCAAGTTTCAGATAAACATTTGCAATATTTCCAAGCTTAATTGAAATTTCTTGTTTATTATTCATCTCTTCGTTTATTTTCAATGCTTTGAAATAAAATTCCAGAGCTTTTGAACAATCTCCTTCTTCCATATAAATTATTCCCAAATTACTTATATCAATAGCAATCCATTCTTTTACAGCTAATTCTTCGTCTATTTTCAAAGCTTTAAAGTAATAATCTTTGGCTTTTTGAAGGTCATTCATAGTTTTATAAACTGCACCAATATTTCCAAGTGAATTTGAAATCTGCTTTTTGTCATTAATTGATTCACTAATTTTAAGTGCTTCAAAGTAATTAATCAATGCCTCAGAATAGTTTCCCATCATGTAAATTGCCCATCCAAGTTCTACATAAGCAGTTGACAATTGTTTTTTATTGTTATTTTTTTTTGAAATTTCGATAGCCTGTTTTGCAAATATTATTGCAGAATCAAGGTTTTTGTCGGTATATAAACTTGAAAGAGATAATAAATCTTTTACTTTAAGGGAATCGTTTTTTGTGAATTTGATTACTTTTAATAACGAATCAATTTCGTTATTTTGAGCATAAGATTTTGTAAACAAACAGATTATTAAAATTATAAGTAAGATTTTATTCATGAATATAAAAAATAATTTAGTAAGTAAACAGTTAAATTTATATAATTGATGTTATGCAAAATCCAGATTGTGTGTCTGATTCAACGGATTTAATAATTATTGTTGCACTTGTTCCTGTATAGAAAATCTCTAAAGTATCACTAAAAAACAATTTTGACCAAATAGTATCTCCATTTTCATCAATTTTTAATAGATGTAATGCTCTGTAATCTGTTGTCATTATTTGACCTGCAATTAGATAACCATCATTATAATCACATGTTAAAGTAGTAGACAAATTTATATTTTGAAAATAATTATAATTCTTATTAAAATAGGATTGTGAATATACTTTGGTAAAAATACATAATACCAATAGTATGAAAAATAACTTTTTCATAAATCAAAGGTATTATGTGATTATTTTAAAATTGCAAATTTCTGCTTATTTACAACCACTTTATCAACAACAATAAAAGCATAATAAATACCATTTTGCAAATCGTTAGAGTTAATTGTAAGTATGGATTTATCTACATTGTATTCTTTTATTATTCTACCGAGCATATCTGAAATAATCAATTTTGTGTTATTGTAATTCCCGTTATAATTTGTCTCAAAATTTATTGTTTCGCTTGCAGGATTGGGATACATCAACAATTCTAAGTTCTCTATATATACTGGATTACTTAAACCGACTTCACAATTCACATATTCACAACCATCTTCATCAACTTTTACTACCCATGCATCTTGACCATGGTCTGTTTGAGTCCATGCACACATTGCAAATCCATTATCTTGTGCTTTAACCAGGTCATAAAAATAACATGGTCTTAAAGTATCGAAAAAATATGTTCTATCCCAAAGTAAATCACCATTACTAGAAACTTTTATAAGCCATCCTCTTTCTACCGGATATATTGATGTTCCTGCAACCACAATGCTGCCATCATCTAATTCAACAGCACGTGTATCAAGAAAATCATACGTAATATCTCCATAATTTTTTAGCCACACCTGATTTCCATTTTTATCCAATTTCCTTATACAACCTTGTTTCGACATCCCTGTTATTACTATTCCTCCTGTTATAATAAACCCACTATCAAGACTTTGAACAATATAACAACTGCCATCATCATTCCCTGTGTTAAAGTACTTAAACCATTGTTGGTTACCTAAGCTGTCGGTTTTAATAATATAATGGTTATAATTCAAATAGCCTTTTGTTCCTGAAATTATATAACCTTCATCATGAGTTTGTTCAACTGCTAAAGCCGATTCAAATTTACTAACTTCGCCATAGGTTTTTTCCCATTCCATATTTCCCAGACTATCTGTTTTTACGAGCCACATATCGCTCCAACCATTATTATATTTGTCTTTTTCGCCTACAGCAATAAACCCACCATCATTTGTCTGACGGCACATGCGAAAAGCATCGAAATATACTCCCCCATATTTTCTTGACCATAATGTATCACCATCCTGATCTATCTTTAATAATATTCCATCACCATATTGGGTTGTAGTAGAAGAATCTATTTCAAATGAGCCAGCAAGCATATAACAGGTATCAACAGTTTTTATAATTGCACCACTTATTCCCGCATAAAAAACATCAAGGCTATCAGTATAATAAATTTTAGACAAAATTGTATCTCCAATATCATTAATATTTATCAAGTTAAGAGCATGATAATCTGTAGTTATAATATGAGCAGCAATCATAAAACCTGATGAGTCGTTATTTATTAATGATGTAGCTGAATTAACCTCTTGGTTATAATCATAATTATTATTAAAATATGTTTGTGAAAATACTTTGGCACAAATACATAATACCAAAATTATGAAAATTAATTTTTTCATGAATATATAGTATTATGTTATTATTTTAAAATAGTAAATTTTTTCTTACTTACAATTACTTTATCTGTTACAATAAAAGCATAATAAATACCATTTTGTAATTGGTTTGTATTTAAAGTAATAATGGTATTATCTACATCAATCTCTTTTATTGTTCTCCCAAGCATATCAGATATAATAAGTTTGTCATTTACATATTCTACTATCTGATTAATTTCAAAATTTACAGTTTCACTTGTAGGGTTAGGATATATATTAAAATATTTATCTATTACGGTTTCATTTTCAATATGTTTATTCCGATTGATTGTCAGATTCTTATTGGCATTGTCCGACTCTATAATTGGCTTTTTCTCATATTTTTTACCTTTTATATGCTTTAAAATTACTTTTGAATTATATGTAATTTCAGGGTTTTCATTAACAATACCTTCAATTGTTTGCATTTGCAAAGCATCCATTTCAAAATAAGTCTTGTTTTCGGTTCTTAATGCAAGTTTTATTTCCTGTTCTTTCACAAAATCGCTTAATGTATCATCCTCATTTACTTTTATTTCATCAAGTAACTGATTTGCTTCAGCAAATTTACGTTCTTCAATTTCTACAGGCAGTAACATATATTTTTCTTCAATTCTACCATCTTCTTTAATAATTGGTTTTATGCTGTCAACCTTTTCGTACTCATAACCATATTGCAACAATTGATTGGTATTTAAAAGCAAAGCATTTTCAAAATGCTTTGCTTTTTGATTACTGAAACAACACTTTTCTAGTATATTCATTTTTTGCAGTTTTAACTTTTATAAGATA
>MENC01000241.1:0-1332 GCA_001768155.1 Bacteroidetes bacterium GWA2_30_7 | reverse complement strand
ATTGCTGTTTCTATTGTTAATTTATCGTTTGCAGGGTTTGGATATATTTTAAATTCAACTTCTCCCTTTTTTTCAAAAATTGGTTCTGGTATTCCCACTACACAATTTTCTATCTCGCAACCCATGCTATCTACTTTTACTACCCAAGCATCTTGTGTTGCAGAATAGCCACTTCCTGTCATTAAAAAACCTTCGTCACTTGTAGTTTGAAGGCTGTAAAACCAACAATGAAATTGAGGATTGCTTACATATGTCCTTGCCCATAATGTATCTCCATTTGAATCAAACTTTACTAACCAACCAACTCGTTTATTAATATTATTATAAGTTGAGCCTGCAACGACTATACTCCCATCAGCTAATTCTATTGGCTGGGTATCGAACCAATCGTTTTTATTTGAGCCATAACTTCTTTCCCATATTAAATCCCCAGTTTTATTCAGTTTTCTAATATTCCCCTGATAACTTAAACCATCAATAATAATTGAACCTACGGTAATATAATTGCTATCAGATAATTGAGTAATATAACAACCTCCATTTTGTTTATCGGGTCCGTATATTTTTTGCCATTCCAAATTGCCTACACTATCTGTTTTTACAATATAATGCTTACTATTTCCATTTGTATAATATCTGCCACCCGACAAAATAAAACCACCATCATAAGTTTGGTAACAGGATAATCCAAATTCATCGTTACTATCACCATACAGTTTTTGCCATATTAGATTACCATCAATATCAGTTTTAAAAAACAACATGTCCCAATTACTTCCATAACTATCACTTACTCCAGTTAATATAAAATTACCATCATTAGTAATATTACTAAAATATGAAACATCCTGTTTTGCCCCTCCATAGCGTTTTGTCCAAATAGTATCAAAATTATTATTAACATATAGCATTAATACATCTGGCATACCTAATGTATTATACATATTACTAATGAGTAAATATGTAGAATCAGTAACTATAAATAACTTGCGACCAGAATCCATTACATTAGGTGTATCAATTAATTCTTTTGAGTATGTTAGGTATCCTGATTTAGATAATTTAAAAATATTCATACCAAAAGCATCATCACCAAATATGATATATTCATTTTCAGTTTCGATTGAAGTTAAGGCAAAATTACCATCATCACCGTAATCTAATGACAAATTAAAATAATATTGAGCTTTACTATTGATAAAAGAGCATAATACCAATAGTATGAATAAAAACTTTTTCATAAAACTAAGGTGTTATGTGATTATTTTAAAATTGCAAATTTCTGCTTATTTACAACCACTTTATCAACAACAATAAAAGCATAATAAATAC
>MENC01000240.1:15902-16878 GCA_001768155.1 Bacteroidetes bacterium GWA2_30_7 | reverse complement strand
CCGAGTGTCATTTCGTTGTTTACTACTGCGGTGGCTGCAATTATTGTAATTATTATGTTTTTGCTTTCGTTAATAAAAATGTTTCCGGCATCGCGAAGTTGCTCAAGTTTGAGTGTTTTAATGTTTAATTGAAAAAGGTCTGCCTGAATGTCTTCCCATTCCCAGCGTTTACGTTTTTCGCAATTCTGAAGTTTAATTTCCTGCATACCTGAAATCAGTTGATATGTATTGCTTTGATTTTTCGATTTTTGTTCAAAGAATTTATAATCTAATTCTCGCCGTTTTTTTAGAAACAAAAATATCCACGAAGTGTATATTATGCTTCCAAAAATAAAAACAATAAATATTTTTATACTGTAAAGCCACAACACAAGGCTGAATATTATAAGTGTGAAAAACGAAAATATTGTTTCCAATGAGCGTGATGTTATAAGGTGTTCTACCCGGCTGTGGTCTTCCATACGTTGCAAAATATCACCTGTGAGTTTGGTGTCGAAAAACTTCATTGGAAGTTTCATAAGTTTTATAAAAAAATCGGATATAAGCGAAAGATTTATCCTTATACTTATATGCAGTAAGAGCCAACGTCTGATAAAATCAACTGACATTCGACTGATTATAAGCACCATTTGTGCAATAAGTACGATGTAAATAAAATTAAGGTTTTTGCTGTTTATTCCTACATCAACTATTGATTGGGTAAGGAATGGAAATATAAGTTGCAATAAACTACCGAATAGCAAACCAAGCAATAACTGACCGAAATATTTTTTGTAACGCAAGAAGTAACTAAACAGAAATTTCAGGCTGTTGGTTTGGTTTTTTTCTCCGGTTTGTTTGTAAAATTCGTTGGTTGGTTGTAGTAAAAGGACGATGCCTTTGTCTTCGCCATCGGTGGCTGTACTTAACCAGTGTTTTTTAAATTCTGATGCTGAAAATTTGGCTAAGCCGAAGGCGGGGTCGGCGATAAGAACCT
>MENC01000240.1:7603-15891 GCA_001768155.1 Bacteroidetes bacterium GWA2_30_7 | reverse complement strand
CCTCTCCTTTGGAAAGGGGAGAAGAAAGGAACTTTTTTAACTTTGTAAACTACTACAAAATGTTCTTGATTCCAGTGTACAATGCAGGGTAGAGGTGCTTCGTTTATAAGTTTTTCGTAAGTAATTCTGCCACCTACTGTTTTGAAACCTATTTGCTCGGCTGTTTCGCTTATTGATAATAAAGAAACTCCTTCTTTTGTGGTGAAGCATTTTTCGCGAAGTGTTTCGAGGCTGTAATCTTTACCGTAATGTTTGGCAATCATGCGGAGGCAGGTGGCACCGCAGTCCATGGAGTCGGGTTGAATGAATGAAATAAATTTTGGCATTTTAGAGCCTGTTAAGTTCTTCTTCGTTTATTGCGTTTTGCTTAAAGCTTGGTCTGAAATCATTAAAATTGTATTTTATTGATAAACGTAACATGTGAAAACCATCATAATCGGATTTTTCTGTTGTTTTAATATTTGAGTAAATAGACTCATAATTTAATATGCGGGTCTTGAATATATCTTGCCAAGATAATCCAACAATTAATTTATTTTTAAAAAACTTGCAACTTATTCTAGGTGAAAAGTAATATTCTTCATCCATTTTAGAAATACCTGAATATCCTTTGCTAGAATATGAAAAATTTGCAGTTAAAATTATTTTTTTAGTAATATTAAAATCGTTTTTAATATCAAAATACCAATTAGGATTTCTATTTATTAAAGGAATATTTTTATCATTTAAAAAATATTTAGAGATACCGCAACTTACATCAATTAACCAAAATTTTTTAGAATAATTATAACTGATTAAAGCTGAAATCTCTTCAGTATTTTCAATATTAATAAAAGTTGTTTTTTTTATATTTATGTTATTCTCATCATTAATAGTAATCAAATCTATTTCATTTGTAATGTGAGAATAATCTAAAGCAAAATACATATTTTTTAATAAAGATAAACTTAATTCAAAAGAGTTGTAAAGAGTTGGTTTCAAGAAAGGGTTTCCTGTGCTATAATTAAGAGAATCGAAATAAATAATATACGAGCTAATTTCGCCAAACGATGGTCGTGTAATATGCCTCGAATATGAAAAACTTACATTATTATCATTAGAATCAGTATAGCTTAACATCAAAGAAGGAAATAATCCACTTTGTTTCAAATCTTGATTTTCGGGAAGTTCATTTTGAGTTAATTTACTTATTGCCTGAAAATATTCAAAACGAAGTCCTGTTTCAATTGAAAGATTTCCAAAAGATTTATTTAACTTTAAAAAACTTGCAAAAATATTTTCATTAATTAGATTTGTTGAATTATAGCTGATTACATTATTATCAGTATTTTCAGTATTAGTGTTGCCAGAGTTATTTATACCAGAATATTTAATTCCAAATTTTGAATCTGTCTCATAAAATTTTGTGTTATATTCTATAAGAGTTGTGTAAATATTATATTTATTAAAATTGTTTGTTTTGGTATTCAGATTATAGTTGTTATCTAAATTTTTTTCATTTACTTTAATTATTGACCTATATTCTTTTATTGCATAATCAAGATTAATATTTAATGAACTTATGCTGTCGGCATTTAATCTATAATTAAAATCTATATTATTTAAATTATTATTATCATCATTATTTCTTTTATTTCTAAAATTTAGAATATTATTACTTGTATTTTCAATTTTTTTATTAGTTAAATCTAACCCATTATTTTTATTATAAACACCGGAATATTGTATTCCTAAGACATTTTTTTTATTAATTTGATAATCGCTACCAAAAAATAATTTGTTTGAATTAGAATAATTTAAAATTGTATCTTTATTTTCGGTTTGGTTTATAGTTGTATTAAAGGTTTGCTTATAGTTAGATTCCTTAAAATCCAATGTACTAAAAATAGCATATTTATATGAAAAGAAATTTGTCCATTTACCTTTTTTATTATTAATGTCGATTCCTGTGTTATTGCCTCCTTTTCGATTAATTGAAGTGTTATTATTAATACTTATATTTAATATATCTTTAGTAAGCTTAATGGTTTCTATTTTAATAACTGCATGAGTAGATGCTGCATATTCGGCAGAAGGGTTTCTGTTAATTTCAATACTTTTTATATTATCAGATTGCAATACTTCAAGCTCTTCCTTTGATTGTATTTCTTTGCCATTAATAAAAATAATAGGCTTCCCTTTACCAAAAATACTAATGTTATTAGAATTGTCAACTGTAATACCGGGACATTCTTTCAATGCATCATTTAATGTACCTGCTTCTGCAATAGAAGTCCCTTTAACGTTTACTATCATATTACCATTTTCAACTTTAAAAACAGGTTTTTTTGCAATTATTTCTACTTCATTTAATTTTATAGAATTTACTTTCAATTTACCCAAATCTAAATTTGTATTATTTTCAATTTTAAAATTTATATATTTTGTTTCAAAACTTACTGAAGATAATTTTAAAATATATTTATTATTATCAAGATTATCGAATAAAAATTCACCATTAATAAATGCACCAGCCTTTACTAATGATGAATCACCAGATAATAAAATAATTGCATTAAAATAATCTATAGGTTTATCTTCCGAATCGTGAGTGTAACCTTTTATGAAAGATGATTGTGAATAAGTAATTATTGATTGAAAAAAAATAAATACAAATATTTTTATGGTTGAATTTTTACGGATTAATTTTTTGTTTTTCAATATGTTGTTCATAAAACATTTCTAAAAGGATTTTTGTGTCTTCAGGGTTAATAGGGCATACATTATATTCTTTGCCAAAAAGCTTATGTTCAAGCCTATATGTCCCGCAGCCACCATCACAAACTGGGAATAGAAAACAGTTTTTACATTTTTCATCACTAAATTTATCAGTACCTACAACATATTCGGAAATTAATGACAAATTTAAGTCATTATCTGATATATTACCAATTATACGTTCTTCCTTCCCTAAATCTACCCAACATTTATACATTTCTCCTTTGGGTCCAATTACATAAGAATTGTTATAATCGGCAGTACATCCACCAAGCTCAGTTTTTGGATAAAATTCTATATCTTTCAAACCATGTTTTTTATATAAATCTATCATAAATTGTAACTTATTTTTGTTCTCTAAACAAGCTACCTGACATATCCCGTGATTTGCAACATATCTGTAATGAATATTTATATTTTTCCCTTCCCAACGATTTTCAAGTTCTTTTTTTAATATTGGAAAATCCTCTTTATTTGAATCGTGAATATTAACTCTAATATTTGCACGACATTCGGGAAATGTATTTAACATATAATCTATATTTTTAATTATAATATCATACGTTGGCATACCAGACTTATGTTTTCTACTTATGTTGTGAGTTTCGGGCAGTCCATCAATAGTAATTTGGACTGAGTTTAATTTATGTTCTTTAAAAAAATCACACTTTTCTTGGTCAAACAAATAACCATTTGTAACTAAATGGTGTTTTGTTAAATTTATATTTTTTTCACTCTTAATTTTATGTAAAATGTTTTTAATATTGTTAAATCTGATTAACGGTTCACCTCCGTGCCAACATAAAGCAACGCTTTTTACATTTGTAAATGATTTGATAAATTTAATTATGTTATCCTCTACATCATCACCCATATTTATATTTGGTAATTCATGCTCATAACAATATGGACATGCAAAATTACATGTATAAGTTGGTGCTATTACTAAACCTAAACTTGTTTGAGTGAAACTATTAAGTTTTTTTAGATATGAAGTTTTGGTATAATAACTGTCTTCTTCGTATTTACTGACAATTATTTTTGAATTAATAAATTCTTTTTGAATTTCTTCATCTATTAATTTAATATTTGAATTATTAATTTTTACACTATTACAAATATTAAAAAGTCCTTCATTTATTTTAAAAAAAGAATTTGTTGTTGAATTATAAACAAAATATCCAAATTTTTCTGAATTCAATAAATAATTAAATTTTGACCAAATCATATTTAATGTTAAATTTAATTGTTGTAAAAAAAGCTAACAAAATAAGATGTTAGCTTTAGAAAATATTCAATGATATTCCTCAACTATATTTTTCAAATAAAAATAATATGAGAAATTGTTTTTAAACTTTATTTATCTTATTATACCAGCATCACAATAAAAATCGTCACCATCTTGTTTCCCTGTTCTACATCTAATATTTGTTGATAAACCACCTTTAATATTATTCATTTCTAACCGTAATAAATCAGTAGGTTTTACAATTTTTTCTATTAATTGAGTATTATTTTTTTTCATTTTTTCTGTTTTAAATATTTATATTTAGTAAAATCAAATTATTTTAATTGACCAGTTACACAATAAAGATTATCATCAATCAAATTACCGTAGCTACATCTTATCTTTGGAGCTTCGCCCCCTTTTATATTTTTCATTTCGAAGCCATTTAGTTCATTTGAACCAACTATTTTTTCAATTGTTTGTTTTGTTTTCATGTTTTCTATTTAATCTAAATTATTTAATTTTCTTTTTTAATTTATACCATTTATTAAAAGGCATTTATTTAATTTTTCCAGTAACGCAATGAATATTATCATCTTCAATATAACCGCCCTGACATCTTACTACTGTTCCTCCTTTAATTTTACTCATTTCTAAGCCTAATAAATCTTGTGGCTTAACAATTTTTTCTAAAATTTGATTACTTTTTTTCATTTCAATAAACTTTTTAAATTAAAAATTATTTTAACGCCACAAACCTACAACAACATTTTTTAACTATAACAAAACATACGATTTATCTAATAGGCTTGCCCTTTAATCTAATAGGCTTATGGTTTTATCTAATAGGCTTCGATTTTTAGGGTTTGTTTTTGGTCTTTTTAAATATGTTATTGAGCAGTTTCAATCCTTCGTGTGAAACATTAATTACTTCGCCTGATGATAATTTAACTTTTCGTTCTTTACTCTCTATATAAATCAGGAAGATTAAGTTTATAATTGTGTTTTTACTGACTCTTAAAAAACCAAAATCGGATAATTCGGCTTCCCACTTTTTTAATAATTTGGAATGAGAAATTAGTTTAGCATTATCTTTTAAATGAAAACTTGTTTTATAGCCCATACATGTAAGATGCGTTATTTGCCCTGCATCTATACAATGAGAACCGCAACTGCCTTTAATAATAACCTTTTTTTCGGACTGATTTTTAATTTTCTGGTTCATTTTTATTACATTAAGTTTAACTTCAATTTCCAATAAATGTATTATCGTCTATACTTTGGAAATTAGTTTGTATTGCAGTCCACTTTTGCTATTAAATATTTGAGAAAAAAAGAAGCGTGGGACTGTATAATATTGGTATCAGAGGTATCGCCAAACACCCACTCACCAAATAAGAATAGCCCACGCTTTTTGCATGAGCGTTTTCTTAAATTTTTAGTGAGTTTGAAAATTGGCGATTTTCTGATACCCAAATAAAAGCTAACGCTTTGTATATTTTATTTTAAAGAACGTTCATAAATTTGAAATAGAAATTTTAAAAAAAATTCTAAATCAATTTTGGGTTACAAGCCCATTTTTAGTATATCAACTTTTTGTTTTAGTAGTTTTACACAGTAATTAGTATTCAAATGTATAAATAAATTTATAATATTTGAATAATTTTTTTTGATTTTTTTTGAAATATAAATTAAAAGCTATCTATACCGATACAGAATAGGAAAACGAAAAATTCAAATCAGTATATCGGTAACAAATTAAGCATAATCATGTAACTTATTGAAATAAACTTCGTATATAAGATTGTTTAGTTTTTGTGCTTCATTAAAAAAATAAGTTATGTTCAAAGTTTTACTTTTTATTATTTCATTATCTTTTATTTGTCAAATAGTTATATCTCAACAAATAGAGTTTCCAGATTCTGTTACTAAAACAGATTTTAATAAACAATTAGCTCCTTATGTTGAATTTACTGACCAAAAACCAACAATTAATTCGTTAGTCATTTACCCAAATCCGGTTGTTGATAATTTTAATATTCAATTTAATACAAATATAAAAGATGAAATTTCACTTATAATTTACAATTCATTAGGAAATGTTGTATTAAAAAATGAAATAAATTCTTACACCGGAAAAGTTGATAAAAACTTAAAATTTGAAAATTATTTACCCGGAATATACATTCTACAAATTAAAGCTGGAAAATATCTCATTACTAAGCAGATAAAAAAAATATAGACTATATTTTTTATTTTTAACCAATTATATTTAAGTAATAATTATTTTTATAGAAATTTATAACTATGAAATCAAATATTACTTCTTGGATTCTAGCAATTTTAATTACACTTTCTGCAGCTTATTATCAACGCAAAACAGGACCTACTTATCCTATTAGAGGTAATTTTGATAAAGAAAATACAAAGTTAAAATATTATTTTCCACGCTCTTGCGACTCGGATAAAAATGCTATTATTGAAATTACGGAATTTGCAAATCCCGATAGTTTAGTTTTAAAATATAAAAGGTTTAATACAAATGATGAATTTACTGAAACTAGTTTTCGTAAAGAATCTGATAAAATAATTGCTGAATTACCAATGCAACCTCCAGCAGGAAAACTGATTTATGAAGTTGTTATGAAAACAAATAATAAAGAAGTAAGAATTTATGAAACGCCTATTGTAATTAGATTTAAAGGAAGTGTACCTGCTTTTATACTTATTCCGCATATAATATTTATTTTCTTTGCTATGTTATTATCAAATCTATCTGGAATTTTAGCAATTTTAAAAAATTTGAAATATAAACTATATTCTTTATACACAATAATCGCATTAAGTATAGGCGGTATGACTTTAGGTCCAATTGTTCAAAAATATGCTTTTGGAGAATTTTGGACTGGAGTACCTTTTGGATGGGATTTAACTGATAATAAAACATTAATTGCCTTTATATTTTGGTTATTAGCAGTAGTTTTAAATTATAAAAAGCCAAGACCAATTCTTGTAATAATTGCTTCAATTATGTTATTAATTGTGTTTTCAATTCCGCACAGCATGTTTGGTTCTGAGTTGAATTATTCTTCGGGTGTAATTGGTACTGGAAAGTAATAGTAATTACTCAGCAGAATAAATTTATCACGCAAAGCCACAAAGAACGCAAGGAAAAAGTAAATAAAAATGCTGCGAATGTTAAAATGATGATAAAGAAATGGAATTGTTTGATTAGTTTTCAAGTTATAAGTACGCAAGGAAAAATCATTAATGATTTTTTAACTCTGCGGTCTTGAACCTTTGCTGTCTTTGCGGCTTTGCGAGACATAATTTTTGCTAGATTTAAAATGAAACTGAGTAGTTACAAGTAATAAATTTTAAATTTTTTGTTAAAAAAAATTACATATTTAATTATTTCTCTTTTGCTACTGGTTTCGTGTGGAAAAGACATAAGTATTAGTCTTAGGAAAAGTCAACAAAAACAATCTAAGGCATACAAATCAAGAATTCTATTTTTTAGAATAAAGCAGAAAATTGACGAACAAAAAGCAAAAGGTTATACACCTAAAAGTAATTCAATAAATTATGATAAAAACGGTAAAACATTTTCGTTTTCAAAAAATAATTATAGATATGCTAATAAAGGTAAAACCAAAACAACTAATGAAAAGCGACAATTAAGAGGGAAAACGTATTCTCACTCTTCGTCAGACAAAAGATTTTTTGGAAATTTATTTAATTCATCAAATAGAGGTGAACGAAAAAGTAGAAATGGAAAATCATATTACAATTCCGGAACTGAAAAAAGGGTTGCAAGAGCAATAAAAAGCAACGAAAATAATAGTTCAAGAAAATATTCAAAGGGAGGCAAAACCTTTTCTAACTCTAAATCAATTCATTTTCAATTACGTAGAGCACGTTCAAATATTAACATTGGTTCTAACAGATATAATAAAGGAGGAAAAACATATTCAAAAGCAAATTCAATTAATAGAGCTGTTAGAAATAAAAATAATGGTGAAACCAGAAGTTCAAGAAATTATAAGAAAAATGGTGTAACTTATTCTGCTTCAAAATCAATAAATAGAGCTGTTAGAAATTCAAATAATGGGCAAACCAGAAGCTCAAGAAACTATAAGAAAAATGGCAAAACTTACTCCGCTTCAAAATCAATAAATAGAACAGTACGAACAAAAAGTATTGGCGAAACATTCAGTGCCAGAAAGTATAAAAAAAATGGTAAAATATTTTCTGCATCCAAGTCAATAAACCGTTCGGTTAGAAATAAAAATAATGGCGAAAC
>MENC01000240.1:2182-7531 GCA_001768155.1 Bacteroidetes bacterium GWA2_30_7 | reverse complement strand
AACAAAATTATCAAAACAAAATGCCAGTACAAAAAAATATAGAAAAGGGAATCAAAACTATTCAAAATCGTTAAGACAGAACAGAACGATTCGGACATCTATATCAAAAACTAACTCAAGTACAAAACGTTATAAAGGGAAAAAGGGGAGAAACTATTCACATTCATACACAATAAATCGTTCGGTACGAACACCTATTGCAAGTTCAAATTATTCGTCTCGTAGAGTTAATAGAGATGGCAGGGTTTATTCCAGGTCAAACATTGACCATAAAGGAATTAAAACATTTAATCCATTTATGCATTCAAATTATAGAGTCGAAAAACGAAAACCCGAATTTGGTTTATTTGGCAAAAAACTTTGGGGTTCTTCTCCGAAAGAAAAACGAAAAAATAAAAAGACAAAACTTTAAATTTTAATTCCTAAAATAAGCATATCGTCGAGTTGCTTATTATCTCCTCTCCATTGTTCGATTGTATTAGAAACAATGGTTTTTTGTTCTTCTGCCGGTAATTTATTTATAGAAAGCAATAATTCTCTAAATTGAGCACCATTAAATTTTCGGTTTTCATCTCCGCCAAATTGGTCAAGATAACCATCTGAGAATAAGTAAATCATCATTCCTTCAGATAATTCAACAATATGATTAGAATATTTATAATTATCAGTTTCTTTTCTGAGCCACATACTACCACCTAGTGAGCGTAAATCGGCATCAATTATTTCAATTTTATCATTATTTAAAACGTACATCGACATCATCGCACCAGAATATTCCAAGATTGATTCATTTTTGTCAATTATACAAATAGCTATATCCATTCCATCTTGCGAAGCGTTATCGTTACTTTCCTGATGTAAAACATCTAATATTCCATTATGTAATTTTTCGAGAATAACTGATGGTTTCATTATGTGTTTTTGATTAACTATCTCGTTTAATAACATTACTCCTATCATGCTCATTAAAGCTCCTGGAACACCATGCCCTGTGCAATCAGCAGCTACAACTATTATTTTATCATTAATATTATTTATCCAATAAAAGTCGCCACTAACAATATCTTTAGGTGAATAATAAACAAACGAACCGGGTAAATTATTAATAAAGTCGTCTTCATTTATAAGAATTGCATCTTGAATTTTTTTTGCATAATTAATACTATCTGTAATATTTCTATTTTTTCGAGAAATTTCTTCTTCAGCATTTTTAATTGCAGAAATATCGGTATCAACAGCAATAAATTTTCTTAAATTTCCAACTTCATCGTATATTGGAGTAAGTGTAGTTTTAATCCATATTTTCTTATTAAATTTTGTTGACGCAAGAGTATCATAATTAACAGATGATTTTTTCTTCAAACTTTCATCTACATACGCTTTAATATTTTTATTATTACTAAGTTCAATAATATGTGATGATTTTGCTTTATTAATTATTTCATCAAGGCTGTATCCGTAAATGTGGCTGAAACCGTCGTTAATCCATTCTATCTTACCACTTTTATCAAAAATCACAACTGCATTACTAGTTTCTTTAGCGACAATTGAAAGTTTTTCGAGTTTTAAATTTGCTAATTCAAGTTTAACAGACTGGTCAAGAATTTTTGAAGTTTGAGCAGATAACAATCTGTTTGCCTTTCTTTTATTACGATATTCTCTTAAAAATAAAAATGAAATTAAAACAATAAAAATAAAACCTGCAATAAAAAAGTACAGTATAATTTTTTGCCTTCTTAATTCTAAATCCTGTAATTTTTTTTCATTTTTTAATAAGCTAATCTCTTTTTCTTTTTGTTCCGATTCAAATTGAGTCTGTAGTTCAGCAAATTTTTCAGAGCTTTGAAGCTTAATTATTGAATCTTTAGAAGCTGAGTATAGTTTAAAATAAAGCAAAGATTTATTTAAATCGCCATTAATTTCATATATATCTGATAAATCAATATATATATCTTTTAAAAAATCATAAGAATTTAAATACTTTGCAACATCTACAGCTTTTTTATATTCAATTTCAGCTCTTTTATAATCTTTTTCTTCCTTATATGTTGCAGCTATATTAATTAAAGCTAATCCAAAACCATGCATATCGTTAATGTCTGATTTAATATTTAATGATTTATTAAAATATTCTCTGGCTAATTTATTATTTCCTAAGTCTCTGTATGTTAAGCCCATGTTTAACGTTGCCTGAGCAATAGAACGTAAATCTTTTAAATCTTCAGCAATTTTTAACGATTTATTAAAGAACTCTAACGAACGTGAAAAGTTTTTTTGTTGTCTGAAAAGTTCTCCAATATTATTATACGAACTTGCAAGTCCGCTACTATCTGCCAGTTCTTCTTTAATTTTTGCAGATTTAATAAAATAATCAAGAGTTTTTACATAATTTTCATTAACATAATATATAATACCTATATTATTATAACATCGAGCCATTCCAGATTTATTATTTGTTTCTTCCTCTATTTTAAGAGCTTTTAAATAATATTCAAGTGCATTTGTATAATTTGACAAACTATTATAAGATGCACCAATGTTATTATAAATTGTAGCTAATGCAGGTTTATCATTTAAATCCTCCCTAATTTTCATTGAATTAAAATAATAATCTAAAGCTTCATTAAAATCGCCTTTATAAAAAAAATGAATACCTAAATCATTATATGAAGCAGCAATTCCCTTTTTGTAGTTTAATTTTTTTGCTAAATCTAAAGCTTGATTTGCATAAGCAAACGATTTCTCAGGATTATTACTAAGATTTCGTTCCGAAAGACGTAAAAAAACATTAACCTTCTGAGTATCATCAGATTGTTTTTCTAATTTAACAAATAATGAGTCAGTCGAAAAACCTTTTTTTGCAAACGAAGCATTTGAATAAGTTACAAATAATAATAATACTATTAAGATTTCTTTTAAATTCATTTTTCTTTTATAGTAATGCTTATACGTATTATAATTTAATTTATGAGTCCACTCCGAAAAGTCTTTTTTTTGCCACAAAAACACAAAAGCAAAAAATTTCATCAAGAATATACACCTGTTTTTCAACTCTTTTCCGAAAAATCGGGATAAATTATTCATCTTGGTGTCTTAGTGTCTTTGTGGCAATTTTATGTTTTATTACTTTTCGGAGCAGACTCATTTATTTAAACATGCAAGATAAAAAAATGTATTAATTAATAATGAATTACAAATAATTTTATTTTGATTTAACCATTTTCCCATATTTTAAAATAATTATTATAACTTTGTATATCTAAAATTAAATATTATGAATCTATTAATAATACTTGGAATAGTTGGCCCATGGCAAGTTATTCTAATAGTTGCAATCGTATTATTACTATTTGGAGGGAAAAAAATTCCTGAACTTATGAAAGGTTTAGGACAAGGAATTAAAGAATTTAAGAAGGCTGCTAAAGGAGATACTGACGTGGAAGAGCCTATAAAAAAGGAAGAAAAAGTATAATTCTTAATGAATTTTATAAATCTAAAGTTTGTAAAATAAAGGTTATTCGACATTTCTAGTGAAAATCTTGCTAAAAACCTTAAACCTTAGTAAAAATTTTCAACCATTCGCACTTACTTTATTCCACTTCGACAAGCTCAGTGCATCGCCTTATTTGAGAACTAATTTTTATTTAATAAGCTAATAAGGGTTTTTACATTTTTCATTTTTTTTACTAAGGTTTTAAAGAAAAATAATGTTTTTTTTAATTTCATCTCAAAACCTGCCACTAATTTTGTCGAATAACCAATTAAATTCTTGCTTGAAGATTTTGAATAGTTAAATAATAAGAACGGAGCAAATCATTTATAGTTTTATCATTCCCGTGTTAGCGGCTAGGAGTTCTCTTGGGGTCATTAATTTTCAGTGGGTCTTGTCGAGCGTCAAAAATATCAGTAATTATACTGAATCTTAGTGAATTTGCAAAGCAAAATTCGCTTAGAATCAGTTATGCCGATAGGAACATTATTAAGAATTTTGCAAATCAGTTCCGTATCGGTATAATATACCCTCTCGTACTTTTTTGTAAACTATCTTGTATTTCCCGTCAACTAAATATCTGTGTCCATCATTAATTTTCTCTAACGAAAGTTCAATTTGTCCAGATTCAGGATGTGTCTTTAATTGTCTTGTAGTTTCAAATATACTTGTCTTAATTTTGCGGGCGATATTAATGCCTGCTACTGTTCTATGATATTTATAAATATCTCGGAGTGTCTCAGATGCAAAGTCAGACCAAATTATTTTCATCGTACTACCAATTTTCCGATTCTTTTTCAAGTTGGTCTTGGGTTTTGACCTTGCCTGCCTTATAATCCTCATTCGATCGGTTCGCTCTGTCTATTAAATTCTTTTGAGTAAGCGATTTAACCTTTTGGGTATCTTGCTTTTTGTTTCCCAAAATGGCGGACTCAATTTTACTAAATACCTTATCGTCTTGAAGTCCAATAAGGTATTCTATGATATTCAGTTTTCGAGTTTGCAAATCCATAATCACTTTTTTACAAATATATAAAAAATCAAAAAAATTAGCAAGTCATAAGTTTTTTTTCACTAACTGAATTATTACCAAATTGCTTTACCCAAATTGCAATATCTTCATCTAATTCTAAATTAATTTTTATTTTTTTGTGAGGAGTAATAATTTGTGAGTCATTCCAAAAATCTGATGTAATTTCCGGAATATCAGAATAATCTATCTTAGTAATTGTTACGAAATAGCATGATTATATACCTACCTCCAGCAGAGTCTCCTAAAATGGCATATGCGTAAATTAATAACGCAGAGTCCTGTAAACAGAGACTCTGCTGGAGCTTAATCAAATGCACATGTTATTTCGTAACGAATCCTATGTTTTCTTTTAATTCAAAATTCGTTATTCAAATGCGATTCACTGAGCGCAACAGAAGTATTCTTTTGTTCAAATAATACCACCAATTATTGAGAACTTACGCAAATCGTTACAATCAGATTATTTATTTACCCACTTAAATCAACATAGAGCCTAATTTAACAATCCGTTCGGCTGAAATTCGGTTTTAAAATTCTGATTCTCAGATAAATTACGCATTAATTTAATCTTTTTTTTAAAAAAATTAAAAAATACTTGACATAGGATTTTTTATTTGTTAATTTAGACTAAATTTAAATAACGATTTATTTACTAATGAAAAGATAGAAAAAAATTTAACCAAAAGCTCAATTTTATCATCCACACACGCAAATTTAGAAAAGTTCTAAATTTTAATTAAATTTTTAATTAATTATATGTATGTATGAAAAATTTTGACGCTTTATACTGTTTTGGAAGATATTTCAGAACAGTGTGCCATACAGT
>MENC01000240.1:0-2145 GCA_001768155.1 Bacteroidetes bacterium GWA2_30_7 | reverse complement strand
GCACAAACATTAACATCTGATTACGCTGATTATTTAGCAGGGTCGCTTGCTACTTTTACAGGAAACGACTTTGCCGCAAATGAATCTGTTTCATTAAATGTAATCCATGTTGACGGAACACTTAATTCAGGTGAAAATCACGGTTCATGGAGTGCACAAGCTGATGCAAATGGGCACTTTATAACAACCTGGATAGTTTGTACAGACGATTGTCAAGGTTCGTCTTTAAAAGCAATTGCTACCGGCGATTCTTCAGGATTATCTGCCGAAGCTTACTTTACTGATGCAAATCAATCTGCGAATCTTGACCAGGGGAAAAATGGCACCTTTGATGCCGTTATTGACCCAATGGAATGGGTAAACGGAAATCTTAACGCTCAACAAGCACACTATGTAGAACATTATTCTATACCATATAGAGCAGTTCTTACAAATTTAAGTGCTGGTGCACATACCCTTGTTATAGAGTACCATATAAAACATAGTGGTTCAAATGCTCTTGATTTTTTAACTCATTATCAACATCTTGAGCCGCATATTACTCAATGGGGTCACGTGAGCGAAACAGTTGACCCTTTAATAGGTGTCGCAGGAGTTGACCCTCTTAACGAGGTTACCTATCCAGTTCCAGTTCCGGTATCAAATACTACTATTGGAACAGTTGACGGTTTATCGCAACCTGAAACTTCATTTTTATCTGGTGATTTTGAAACTGTAATGACCATGTTTAATGGTACTGCTATTACAGGAATAAGCTATATTGCAAATGCTGAGGGTGATATTGGAGGCGATATTGATGCTGAAATGTCAGGATGTAGAGTTCAAATTGATTTTACTACTGCAAATTCAACAGTTGTTTTTGCATGGGGCGGACATATCGCTTGTTCTATAGATTGGAGTTTTGGAAATTCAGCTACAGGCATTAACGGGTCGCCCTATCACATGTTTGTAATAGCTTTAGATGGTAGCGGAGGAAATCAAGACAGGTCTCTTGCCGCAGCAGCAGTTGTTTTTCCACAATGTAATATAGAAGGACCTGATTCATTATGTAAAAGCTTTATTGCTGAATATTCTGTAATATCAGATACAAATTTTACTTACTTATGGGAAATACTTAATAATACATCAGGAGCTTCAATAGTTGGTTCGGCAACAAATTCAACTGTATCTGTTAATTCAGGCTCTTTAGCCGGAGGTTTTGACTTACAGATAACTATTGCAGCAGATCTTTTTGAAAGCACTTGTAGTATTCCAATTATAGTATCTGGTGGACCTGAAGCAAACGCAGGTGCAGATATGGAAATTAATTGCTTTACCGGACCTCAGATTCAATTAGATGGCTCTGGGTCAGTAGGAGCGTTAACGTACAGTTGGAGCACAAGCAATGGGAATATTGTCTCAGGAGCAGATTCTGCATCCCCAATTGTTGATGATGACGGCGATTATATTCTAATGATAGTTGATGAATTTGGTTGTACAGATTCCGATACAGTAAGTGTTATTCTAAATGATTCAAAACCTGTTATTTCAGAAGAACATTCAAATGTTTTGTGTTTTGGAGAAGCTAATGGTTGGGTAATGATTTCTGCTTCAGGTGGAGTATCTCCATATTCAGGAACAGGAACTTTTTCTGATCTTGCTGCCGGTACTTATAAATATATTGTTACAGGAGCTAATGGTTGTAAAGACAGTATTGAAGTAACTATTACACAACCTCCTGTACTTTCTGCTTCTGCACAAATAACAGACGTAGCTTGTAATGGTGATGCTTCTGGTTCCGCATTTATTACTGCAAGTGGTGGAACACCTCCATATTCAGGAGATGGACTACACAGCAACTTAGCTGCTGGAAACTATGTTTTCACCGTAATGGATGCCAATGGTTGTAGTTTCGATGTAAATGTTCAAATTTCAGAACCTTCGGCACTTTTCGCATCAGCACAAATCACAGATGTAGCTTGTAATGGAGATGCTTCCGGTTCTGCATTTATAACAGCAAGTGGTGGAACACCTCCATATTCTGGCGATGGGCTATATAGCGGATTATCAGCCGGAAACTATGTTTACACTGTATTTGATGCCAATGGTTGTAGTTTCGATGTAAATGTTCAAATTTCAGAACCTTCTGCACTTTTCGCATCAGCA
>MENC01000239.1:19640-20223 GCA_001768155.1 Bacteroidetes bacterium GWA2_30_7 | reverse complement strand
AACTGCATTTTCCCATTTGGTAGAGTTTATAAATGCATTCGCCAATGAATAAGCTCTGTAGTTTGATTCCAGCGAACGAATCTGAGAAAGTTTGTAATTATTGATAGCGGCTTCGAGCATCCATTCTTCAAATTCGCCTTTTTTAATTTTTTCAATTTGTTCGATTAAAATGTCTTTTACATATTCTAATTTTTGATTCTGACGTGGTGTAGCATTCAGTATGTGAGAGCTATAGTCTATCATAAAATCGCCAAAAGCATAAGCTGATAGAATTTTTTGTTTTTGAACCAGATTAATATCAATTAAACCTGCTTTTCCATTATAAAGTAATGAATTTATTAATGTTACGTATTTAGTATTATCTGAATTAACTCCATCGAATCGGTAAGCTAAATGAACAAATTCGGCTTCGGGTCCATATACTTCTTTAACAACAGGAGCAGTAATAGAATCTAACTTAGCAAAGTTATTTTTTGGTACTTCTTTAGATGGTAAAGCACCCCAATATTTATCTATTAATGCTATTGTGTTTTCGTAATCTAAATCGCCCGACATACAAATTGCCATATTGTTAGGTACATAA
>MENC01000239.1:0-19601 GCA_001768155.1 Bacteroidetes bacterium GWA2_30_7 | reverse complement strand
ACTCTTCGTAAACTGCTTCAAGCTCGGTATGAAAAAGTCTTAAAACAAGTGTGCTGAATCGTTCACTTTCTATTTTTAGCCATCTTTCTATTTCATTTCCGGGAATATCGTTTATGTAAACTGTTTCTTCGTTAGAAGTATAAGCATTTGTACCTTTTCCACCAATAATAGCAATTAGTTTATCGTATTCGTTTGGAACTGCATATTGTGCAGCTACTGTTGAAAGGCTGTCTATTTGATGATAAATTTTTCCCTTTTCGGATTTGTCAGTTGTATTTTTATGTTTTTCGAATAAATCTGAAATTTGATTTAATAAAACACTTTCGGATTCCCAATTTAAAGAGCCAATTTTGCTTGTCCCTTTAAACATCATGTGTTCGAGATAATGAGCCAAGCCGCTAGTTTCAGATGGGTCGAAAGTCGAACCTGCTTTAACTGCAATTAAAGTTTGAATACGTGGTGTTTCTACATTTTGAGTTAGATAAACTTTCAGACCGTTTTTTAAAGTATAAATACGGGTGTTCATCGGATCGTTTGTAACGTATTCGTATGAAAACCCATTTTTATCGTTCGCCGTTTCGGTTTTGTATTTATTGTTACAACTATTACATGAACAAATAAATAGAATAATTACTACGCTAATAATATTTAATACATTTTTCATAAGATTGTAATTTTAAGTGAGTTTTATATTTATTTTTACTTTTTTGCCACTGATTGCACAGATTTGCACAAATTTCTACAGATATTATTATTATCATCAAAGTTTGTTTAAATCTGTGAAAATTAGTTTAATCTGTGGCATTATTTCCTTACTTAATAAGCTAATTATTTTATTAATAATTCTTTAATATCAAAATCTAGTTCAATATCGAAATTAGGTTTCAAAGTAAGTTCTTTTTCATAAAAAATAACTCTTTCGGGTTGACGTTTTAATTTATAATTTCCAGTATCCCATTTTTCATTGTCATTATCGTCAACAATAATTTTTATTTTATATGTATTAGGTTTTTGGTACGAGAAAATTAATCTTGAATCTTGATTAGCAAATTTTTCTTCAATAACAGTACCACTTGCATTTGTAAACTGAATAATAACAGGCTTTTCAACATTTTTCAAATTTAAATATAACGTAACATAATCTTCTAATTTTTTAGTTCTGAATTTTAAGTTCAAACTATCTGAATACTGGTCAATAAAATTGACAAAAGCCATAGAGTCGAGCTGAATTTCGTATAATGATTCGCTTTCCCAGTTATATTTAATTTCAATTTTTCGAGGCGATAATGTGTCGTAAATTAATGAATATTTAAGGGGTTTTTGGATAGAGTCAATTATTTTATAAACTTTAAGTAAATCGGCATTAAAAATTTTATACGGACTTTCTGTTGTAATATATACAGATTTGTTTAAGTCAACAATTCCACCGTTAGAAATGTTTGAATATATTGAATATACCGAATCAACAATTGCCTTTTCGTTCTTTTTTGATTTAGATTTATAAGTTATGCTTTTCCCAAAAACTGTATCATTTTCAAAAACAATTGAATTATCTTGCAGCACCACAGGATAATTTACACTAAAACTTAACGAATCTGTTTTTATTAGCGAAGAATCATTTAACCAGCATGTTAAAGTATCGAAGTTGAGGGAATATTCCGAAGAAATAAAATTGTCTTTGCTTTCAAAAAGTGGAGTAAGAACCGGCTTCGAAATGCATGATTTACTAAAAATAATTTTGATTTTATGCTTATCGCTTCGTTCAGTTTTTTGAATTTTGATTTTCTTGTTATCTTCTTCAAAAAGGTTTAATAATAAATTTTGATGCGAATATTCTGTTTTTGATTTTCTGATACTATCTTTTAACATCAGATTTACAATCTGTTCGACCGAATCCTTAACAAAAATTGAGTCGGTATTATTTGAGCTTTTTATTAACGAATCGCTATAATATTTTCGTAGAGTATCGGTAGCAAACGTATCAATATAGCTTATAGATGTTGCAAAAGGAGTTATTGAGGAATCTATAAATGCAAACATTTCGTTCGGAAGGTCAAATTTATTATTATTATTTGCGTCTTTCAGGGCAAAAATATTGTATGTTCCACTAGCTAAGTTAGAAATTTCAAAACCGCCGTCTTTATTGGTTTTTGCATAATAATCGGGTGGAGTTTTAACTGGGGCGGTGTCGTTTAAATTTTTATAAAGCAAAACTAAAACATTTTCTTCGGGTTTGATATTGTTGGAAATATTTACAATTCCTTTAATTGTAATAGAATCAATATATTCGCCTGTTGAAAACACATATTTAAAATTTAAAATAGGATTGTTTTCTGTTAAATCGGCAATAGATTTTCCAAAATTTATACAATATGTTGTACTATCTTTTAATTCGGAATTGAGTTTAATAATCAACTCTTTACCTTTTGCTTTTACTTCGGGTTTTTCGGCAAATAAAGGCGATGAGTAAACTTCTTGTGCAGCATTATTAACCTGAATAAATTCGTTGAAGGTTATTTTTATTTGTTTTTCGTTAAATTTTGTAGAATAATTTTCTGGTGTAATTTCTAACATTACCGGCGATACAATGTCTTTTGGACCACCTGTTGGAGCTACAATGTTAGCACAACCATATAACAGAGAGACTATTAATAAAGATATTATTTTCCAGAAATTCACCTTCAAACCTACATGAATTTTTTTAAATTCTCAAATCCAAATGAAAATTCATGTACGGTTCCCTCTGGCAATTAAAAAACAAATAATTTACAGTGGAAATATATATATTTTTATATTCTAATTTGTTTGTAAATACTCAGTAGCTATAAATTTATCTCGCAAAGTCGCAAAGAACGCAAGGACTTATGACCGAAAATGAAAATATTGAATTAAAAGGATTGCAAATAACCTGTTGGAACGCAAAGAAAAAAATCATAAATGATTTTTTAAACCTTGCGGACTTAAAACTTTGCGTTCTTTGCGTCTTTGCGAGAAACAATATGAGCGAGAAATAATGCGCAACTGAGTAGTAACATTTGTTTTAATCGAAATCGAAATTTTGTAATTTTAAAAAATTATTAAGTTATCATTTTAAATTAAAAGATTAAATTGCAAAAAAATTATTCAAATTATATTTTATTAATGATTAAATTATTAATCATATCATTATCAGTCGTATTTACTTTATCTTTTAACGATTTATATTGCCAAAGTTCTTTATTAGATTCTCTTGAAAATAAACTAAAAATAACTAGTTCAGATTCGGCAAGAGTTAGAATTTTATTGGAAATATGTGAAAACACAAAAGATTACGAATATTCAAAACAATTATCAAAAAATGCTTTGGAAATTAGCGAAAAATTATTGAAAATAAATTCAGACGATTCTAATTTAAAAAGAAACAAAGCATGGTCGTTATTAGCATTAGGAATTAGTTTGTATAAAAGCAAAAATTATATTGATGCAATTAAACAATTTGAAAATTGTATTCAATATTCTTTAGAAATAAATGAAGGTAAAATAGTTAGTAAATCGTACATAAATATTGGTCATTGCCATTATTATTTAAACGATTGGGATAAAAGTGGTTTTTATTATAAAAAAGCCTCAAAGATTTCATTCAACCTTAAAGAATTTCACGAAAGTGGTGAAGCAAACAGAAATCTAGCTGAACTATTTGTAGAAAGAGGTAAGTTTGATAGTGCACAAATCTATTTTAGTAAAGCAATAAAAGCGTTTGAGTTTGTAAAAGATGAGTTTCGTATTGCACAAATTTCTCTTGCTTTAGGAAGGGTGCATTACTCAAATGCTAATTATTCTGAAGCTCTGCAATTATATCAAGAGGCATTATTGGTATTTGAAAAACTAGACAAAAAAAAGGATTTAGCATCTACTTTAAATAATATTGGAATTGTTTTTTATATGCAAAAAAATCCTACTCAAGCAATTGATTACTATTATAAATCGCTTAAACTTAAAAAAGAAATTGGAGACGAAATAGGGGTGTCAAATTCGTACATTAATATTGCTTTAATAATGCTTGAATTAGATAAATTAGATGAAGCACTTAGGTTATTTAACGAAGCACTTTTGATTAAACAAAAAATTAATGATAAATCCGGTATTGCAGATTGTTACGCAAATATGGCAACTATTTATAATCGGTTCAAAAAACACGAAAATGCATTTGATTATTTAGAAAAAGCATTCGCAATTTCAGATGAGTTAAGCCTTGATTTTAAAAAATGTGGACTATATGTTAATTTATCTAAAACAAAATTATATCAGAATAAGCCATTAGATGCGATTCCTTATGCAGAAAAAGCGATAGAATTATCTAAAAAAATTAATGCTCGAAATTTTTTATTTCTTGCTTATGAAAATTTAGCAGAAGCAAATTTAAAAATTAAAAATTTTGAAAAGGCATATTATTGTCTATCAGAAGCTACTATATTAAAAGATAGTATTTTTAATGAAAAAAGTACCGAACAAATTAATGAAATGCAAGCAAAATATGAATCAGAAAAAAAACAAAAAGAAATTGAAATTCAAAAAATTGAATTAGCAAGGCAACATGCTGAAATAAAACAGCAAACAACTCAAAAATATGCTTATATTATTGTAATATTTCTATTGTTTTTAATATCTGTTTATGTGTTTATAAGTTATCGACAAAAAAGAAAAGCAAATATTTTATTATCTCTTCAAAATGCAGAAATAAAGCAACAAAAAGAAGAAATTACTGCACAAAGAGATGAAATTGAAGCACAAAGAGACAAAATAATAATACAAAATTCTGAAATAACAGCTTCTATAAAATATGCCGAACGAATTCAATCAGTTATTTTACCCGATTTTAAAATTTTTAGTGAAAATTTTTCTGATTATTTCATCCTTTTTAAACCGAAAGATATTGTATCTGGTGACTTTTATTGGGCAACAAAAATTGATAATGTAACATGTCCCATTGTAATTGTTGCTGTAGCCGATTGTACAGGGCATGGAGTACCTGGTGCATTTATGAGTATGCTTGGAATAAGCTTACTAAACGAAATCGTTAGAAGAAAAGAAATCGTAGTAGCAAATGAAATATTAAACGACCTTCGAAAAGAAATAATTTACGCTTTACAGCAAAAAGGGGCTTTGAGTGCCTCAGCCTTCAAAGAATCGGGCGAACAAAACTCCGGCGTTTCGCTAAGTGTAAAAGACGGGATGGATATTAGCCTAATTGTGATAAAGCCCCAAGCTCAAAGTCCAAAATCCAAAGTCCCAAGTGAAGAAGAAAGTGAAAAAGTGATACAAGGAGAAAGTGAGAACGAAGCAGATAATAATCAATCGTCAATAAACAAACAATCTTACAACGCACAGTGGGCAGGAGCTAATAACCCACTTTGGATAGTTCGCTGCTGCTCAGAGATGCCACCTTTTGAAAAGGTGGCATCTCTGAGCAAGGGTGCTGTAACACAATCCTCTGGATTGTTGTCTAACGAACCGGAGGTTCGTGATACAGAACTTACAAACCAGAGGTTTGTGTTACAGGAGCTAAAGCCTGACAAAATGCCCATAGCCATTTACGAAAAAATGGATAGCTTCACAAACCACGAAATACAATTATATTCAGATGATTTAGTTTTTCTTATGACTGATGGCTATCAAGACCAATTTGGTGGAACAAGTCAAAACGGAAAAAAATTCAAATCAAAAAACATTAAAAAATTAATTTTAAAAAATTCTGATTTTCCGTTATTTAGACAAAAGGAATTATTAAAAACCACTTTAGATTACTGGTGTAATAATATAGAGCAAACAGATGATATTACGATTTTAGCTATAAAAATCTAAAACATTATATTTTTTTTTAAAATATCTTTACTTTTACATCGTTAAAATCTAAAATCAATTATAAAAAAATATGGAAAATACTCTTCAAGGAAGTTCAGGAAATAATAAGAGCAGAATAATTTTTATTGGAATTATAGTATTATTGTTAATTACAAATTCAATTACCGGTTGGCTTTATTATCAAGAAACACAGGCTATCAAGATACTGACAGTTAGGGTTATTGACACTAACGATGAGAAGGAGCAAATAACCAGCGAGTTAAATGCTTTACTTGAACAATACGACGAATTACAAACTACAAACGATACAATAAACGCAAAACTTGCAGGCGAACAGGAACGGATTAAAACTTTAATGGAAGAAATTAAAAAAATTAAAAGTGCCTCTTCTTATCAGATTGCACAATATAAAAAAGAGCTTACAACACTTAGAGACGTAATGAAGAGTTTTGTTACTCAAATAGATTCTTTAAATATTCGGAATCAGGTTCTTACTGCCGAAAATATTAAAGTGAAAACAGAATTTATAAAAGCCAAAGACGTTAATAGTCAGCTTACAAAAACTAACGAAGATTTATCTAGCAAAGTAACAATTGGTTCGGTAATTAAAGTATCTAATTTATTACCTACGCCTTTGAACAAAAAAGGAAAAGATGTTAGTAAAGCAAATAAGGTTGATAAAGTTCAAGTCTGTTTTAATTTATTAGAAAACGATTTAGCTCCTTCTGGTGCAAGAAATGTTTATTTACGAATTGCTCGCCCCGACGAATTAGTTCTTGCAGATTCAGAGGAAAATACATTCGATTTTCAGGGTGGAAAAATTGTTTATTCTGCAAAACGTGAAGTTGATTATCAGAATAAAACTGTAAATATGTGTATGTTTTGGAAAAACAACGAAGAATTAATTGTTGGAAAATATTTAGTTGATATTTTTATTGATGGTGCTCAAATTGGCTCAACTACTTTTGAATTGAAGTAAATTTACAACTTTATTCTAATGAGGTACAAGTATGGAACACAATAAAAGTTATTTTTTTAACATTACCTCGTTTAAATTCTTAATGTTTTCTGAAAATAAAGCAGAGAAATTAAAGAAATTTAAAGAACTATATGACAAATGAGCTAAAATAAATTCATATTGTTTTTTATACTTTTGAAAAATTACTTCTTTGTCATTGTTTTCAATTTCAATTAAATATGAATCCAAAATAAGTTTCGAAATAGAATCGAATTTCTTAAACAAGGGATATAATTCAAAATAAAATCTTTTGAAAATAATTTTAAATGTATCTTCTAATATCTGTTTTTCGGAAAGTTCAAAGAATTTAGTTGAAATTTGAATGAATAATTTTTCACCTATTCCATAATTGGTTAAAAGTATAATATTTTGTTTTGAATCGGGGTATTTTTTATTTTTTAAACACGAAGACAACCTTTTTAAATCTTTTTCTATTAAATCAAATAATGCATCACCTTTAATAATAACTAATTTATTTTCATCTAATTCAACAATATATTCCTCTGTTTCCAGCTTAATAGAATTACAGATTTCAACCACTTCACGCGACTGGTTTATAAACTCATATTCAAATTGTTCGTAGCTGAAATGCTTTTCATTATTTTTCAATTCGTCAATTTCCATTTTCAGAATTTTGATTTGCATTTTCATGGCTAAATACAACAATAGTAAACCAACCAAAGTCCACAATGTTCCATAAACTCCTCCAATAAAATCAACCTCTTGCCAATTTTCAGGTAATTTAAATAGCCCATAATTCTTTAATACATAATAGTCTTTCAGCACAAATGCAAAATATCCAATTATAAATATTCCAATAGCGACTGATAGTGCAGAAAAAATTAAGTAAATTCTTATTATGATTTCTTTTTTTGCTTTCACAGAACTGTAAATTTATAATTTTTACAAAAGTATGAAAATTAAGACATTAAAAAAGGGCTAAAGCCCTTTTTATTTATCTCTTTTTATAACTATATAATTAATATAAATATTACATTATTTTATTACAATCTTCTTATAATAAATTTTATTATTAGATGAGCCGATTATTAAATATACTCCTGATGCTAATTTTTTTTGCGTATCTATTGCAAATACAGATTCACTTGATTCATCAACAATAAATACTTTGCTATACATTTCATTGCCCAAAACATCTCTAACAACAACTAAAACATCTTTATTCTTTTCTGTTCCAGACATTTTTAAATACATTGGCTGATTATTTAATACAGGATTGGGATAAATATCAAACGAAAATTCTTTGATTTGGTCAAAGTTAACGGCAACCCAATTGGAATAAGTAAATTTACCATCAAAGTCGGTTTGTTTTAATCTGTAAAAAGATATTCCGGTAAATGGATTTTCATCTATCGCAGAATATTTAAGAATTGTAGAACTATTAATAGCTCCTTTTACTTTTGTAACCTCAACAACATCTTCACCATTAACTGATTTTTCAATTGTAAAATAATCATTATTAATTTCACTTGCGGTTGACCAGTTTATATCAACAATATTATTTCCTGCTTTAGCTTCAAAATTGAGCAATTCTATAGGAAGAGGATTAGTGCCACCATTTTTATTACCAAGAGCAAATTTACTGAACGATGTGATAGCATCGGCACCACAAGTAATTTTCCCTCCTCCAATTGCTCCCTGGTTTAAATCTAACCATGCAGTTTCTCCTGAATTTGATTTTAATATTGTTAAATTTGGGTCATCATTAACGCCATCATCTGCACCATAATACACAGCTATTGTGGCGCTTGACAATTTATTAGACGGATCTGTTCTGCTAACGCTATAATATCTAATAGAAGTAACTTTATCAACAGTACCCGGTAATGTCATCGCCGGTGGAGCAGTATTAAATACTTCTGCTGTATAGCTATAAGCTGGGCATCCACCCAAATGAGTATAAGTCAATTCTAACGGACGCCATGCAGTACCTTTACCAACAGGAAAATTATTTGTAACAGGACCAAGTGCACCACCAAGTACATTTTTTATTAATGGTCCATCAACATAACTATCCGCATCCCCAACAGATGCAGCAGTTGCAGCAGTTCCTAAAGTAAGAGAATTAGTGGTAGTAGAAATAAGACCTGTAGTCATTGTCAAACTATTGGTAACAGTAACGGTACTGTTTAAAGTAAGTTTTTTAGCAGTTACACTTTGTCCCATGGTAAGATTATAGAAAGACATTACTCCATCAAGAGTTTGGTCAACACTTCCATTGAATGTAACAGTATTTGTACCGGGAGTGAAAGTACCTCCATTATAATCCCAATTACCACCTACATTAAGATTTGCTCCTGCGGTATAAGTTCCGGCATTCATTATAAAATTGCCTACAACTGTGGTTGTTGCTCCTGCTGTAAAGGTACCTCCATCTAATGTAAATACATCTGAAACAGTTACGAGAGTATTTCCGGTATAAGTGCCTGATGATTGAGTAAAATCATCATTTACAGCTAAAGTAGCAGGTGGTGTAAAATTGCCGGTGGTCATCGTTAAATCATTAACTGTTAGTGTAGTAAATGCAGGAGTATTCGTAGTAAGAGCATTCCCTCCGGTTATTGCAATTTCACAATTATAGAATGTTTCTGCATTTGCAGTACCTGTAATTAATTGTGCAGCATTATTGTCAAAAACAATTGTATTTGAATTTGTAGTCCCATCAAAAGCACCTCCATTGTTTGTCCATGTAGCCCCCGAAAAATTAATTGTAGTTCCACCAACCAATGAACTTGTACTATTTAAAACAACATTTGCATTAATATCTGTGGTAGTTGCTGTTGTAAAAGTACTTGCATCATTACAGGTTAAAACATCGTTTAAAGTTAAGGTAGTACCTCCTGTAAAAATTGTTCCATCGGTATTAATAGTTGCGGTTCCTGTAATAGTCTGAGTAGTTGCTGCATTATGAGTTCCCCCATTAAATTGGGCAGTACCCGAAATTGTCATTGTTGTACCACCTGTAAAAGTGCCAGCCGATTGAACCAAATTATTATTTACAGTCATAGTTGTTGGTCCTGTAAAATTCCCTGTTGTTTCTGTAAAATTATTTACAGTTAAAGTAGTAGTACTGCCACCTACACTTAACGTTTTTCCGGCAGTTAAGGCAAGTTCAACATTATATAAAGTCTGTGATAAAGCACTCCCATTTATAGCTTTATTATCAGTACAGTTAAATTGAATGTTTCCATTACTTGTGGTAAAAGTACCTCCGTTATTGGTCCAGTTACCTCCTAGTGTTAGTGTTTTGTAACCAGTTCCACCAACCCCGTCAGCAATTAATGTAGCCAGATTATCAATTATTATATCACCTAAAACGGTAACAGTTGCATCATTTGTATTTATGTCGGTAGTGCCACTATATGTTGCATCGCCTATAGTTAAGTTATTATTAATTGTTGTTGTTCCATTAACAAAATAATGTGTTCTTCCGTTTGTTTGAGGTTTGCTTTCTAAATAACCATAAATCTGTAGCGAAATATCAGTACCACCTGCATTATCCTGATAATACTGTGTATAACTACCTGTTTGCATATCATAACTATTAAAATTTGTAGGAAATACACTATTGCCTGTCATACGAAAATATGCTCCATTATCAACTTCAAATGTTGTAGTAAGAGTAATAGCATCAATACTATAACCGCCATTGAAAAATTTACCGGTTTGAACAATAACATTCCCGGTAACATTATCTTTTGTTAAATTGCTTCCAAGAGTAACACTTCCACTTGCGTAAGTATTATTAAAATATAAATTATAATATGTGGGGTTTCCGGTAAATACGACGGTTTGGTTTTTTGAAGTACCACAATAATCAAAAATACTACCCAATGAACCCGGATTAATAGTTCCATCAGAATTTAACGAAATATTTCCTTTTAAATAAACTCTGCCACCACCGGCACTTAAATCAAGTAAGGCATCAGAAGCTGTTGTAGTACTAAATATTAAATTATTATTTAAAGTTATGCTTCCACCAATTATATTTACTTCAGCAATCTGTCCAACAGCGGCAACACTACTGCCAATATTCAGATTACCACCCACTGTAGCACTCCCCCCTGCAATATCCCATAAATTAGTATTTGCATTTGTTGGTTGTTTTACAGTAACATTAGAACCAAGAGTCAAGCTGTTGGCAGCTGCGTGAGTTAATGTATTGGCACATGCCATATCATTAAAAATCAATCTGAAAATAGAAGGGTTCATATCTAAAGTTACATCAGTATTAGCAACTGCTATTAAAGGATTACCAATATAAACAATGTCGTTTGCATTATTTGGAATTGTTTGTTTTCCAAAATCAACATTAGCATATAAAGCAGCCGGAGCATTTAAATCTAAAATATTATTATTTGTTATAGTATTAATTGTTCCAATAATAGTTGTAGGACTGGTTGATAAAATAAGAACATCTCCTAAACTAAGCTCAGTAGTAAATAATGTAGTACCATCTCCTGTAACCGTAGTAGTAACACCATCGGTAGATATTTTTCCACTTCGTGCTTTAATCCAGTTTGCCTGATTATTCCATGTAATTGGACCTGTAGTTGCATTATAAATATAATCGGGATTAATTCTATGTCCAACAATAAAATCATATTTAGTAATTCCTGCAATTACGGCATTTGCTCCACCATTAGTAAGCTTAATTGAGTTAGCAAACTGGTCTGTTTCGGTAACATCATACCAACTGGTTCCATCATATTTTTGAATTTCAAAATCGGGAGGATTTATACCACCATCCTTATCTGCATCTAAAAAATTAAATGTAATATCAATATTTGTAAATGTAACATCACCATCGCCATCACTTGTTCTGATTTTCCAATATCTGTTAATATTCTTTGAAGCATCTATATCTGAAGAGGAAACATCTCCATGTTCTGTTGGCGAATTAGATGAAGAACATACTAAATAACCTGCTACAAAACCGGCAGTAATATTCACAATAACAGGAGTATAATCGGTACTACTGCCACCAACTTCAAAAGTAACATCAGCACCACCGGCGCTAATATATTTTTGCAAATAGCCATAAACATGTCCGTTTGTAGGGTTAGTTACAGTAACTCCACTTGGAATTTTCACATAATAACTACCTGTATTAATATTTCCCTGTACAAAATTCAGGTTAGTATTAATAGTAATATCTTCACCTAATGTAACACCAGCTGCATTCGAATTACTTATTTCAAGATTTGTGAAAGTAGTAACACCTGTTGTACTTTGAGCGACTGTCCCGTCAAAAACTACTTTGCCAGCTCCGGAGTTGCCTGTAAATGTTGCTGTTGCTGCTTTAGACCAGTTACCTAATAAAGTAATATTATAAGCAGCCGCATCAGCACTAAGAGTACCGGTGCTTGTGATAGAAATATTACCATTTACCGTAATATCACCTCCTAAAGTAGCAGTCCCCCCACCGCTTTTATTTAAATGATGATAAGTAGTTGAATAAACCGTTTGTGCCCCTCCTCCATTATATTCTACAGTATTGGAATTTACATCAACATCAAATGTAGTTATAGTATTGGTTCCTCCAATATTAAAAATTGAACCATTTAATTGTGTAAATGTACCGACGCCAGATAACGAAGTGCTTACAGTTGTAACATTATTATTCGATAAAGAACCGCTTACTGTTAAATTAGCACATGTAAAACCAGCAGAATTAACTTGATAAGTACCGCTAACAGTAGCATTTGTAATATTAACACCAGAACTACCGCTAATAGTTTTTGTGGCTCCGCCTTGCAGTGTATATGTACCGGAACCTGATGTAAATGTATCATCATTTAGTATATCTCCATTCACAACAATATCTGAATTACCTGAATTATTCAATATTCCACCAGCATTTACAGTAATATTGTTAAATTCCTTTGCCCCTACAGCTCCGGTAATATTAAATGTACCTGTAATTGCAGTATTACCAGTAACTGTTATTTGCTGCCCCGAGTTAGTAGCAAGTCCACTGCTACTAACAGTAAAAGTATTTGCTACACTTGTAACTCCACCAAAAGTAGCCCCAGTAATCGCATTGGTATTTGAAACAGTAAGTGAACAATAGTTACCGGCTTTCATTGTTTGTGCTGCTGTTCCATTATAATTTACTACATTATCGCAATTTGTAGAAGCAGTAAAAGTGGTAACAGTAATAGCTCCTCCAATATTCAAAGTAGAATTAGTTCCCTGAATAAATTCATTTGTGCCTGATAATGATGTGGCAATAGTACAAGTACTGCTATTTGTGAAAGTACCATCTACTGCTAATGTAGGTACAATAAAAGTTATACTACTTAATAATTCGTAAACGCCTGTAACTAATGCCGATGTAATAGTGATATCAGTAGCTGTTCCACTAATTGTATTAGCACCACCGGCTAATGTATAAAGACCTGAACCAGAAGTAAAAGCTCCCGAACCATTTAGTTGAATACTACCATTTACTGTAATCGGGCTATTTCCGGAATTATTCCATGTTCCAGTAGTATTTACAGTAATACCTCCAAATATTTTTGTACCTAATGTACTTGGAATACTTAAAGTACCTGATATAGTAGTTGCTCCTGTTGCAGTGTAATTAACGGTACCAGTATTTTCTATATTTAATGTTCCAACAACAGAAGATGTACTGGTTATAGTTATTGAAGTTGTTCCTGAGCCGCCATTTATTGCAACCGTTCCACTAGGAACAGATAAATTTCCAGTAACATTAACCGTAGTAGTATTAGCAGTAGCAGCAGTTATTGAACCACCTGTCATGGTTAAATTACCTCCTATAGAAAATGTTTCGTTAGCACCATTTACCTGAAGATTACCACTTGATATACTTACATCATTCAATGTATTATTTCCACCAATATTAGAATCACTTAAATTCCCACCACTAATGGTCGTAGTGCCATCAACAGTTAAATCATTACCTACAGGATCAAGTATGCCACTACTTATTGTTAAATTGTTACCAACTACTACTGCACCACCAAGCGAAGCTGTTTTAGCAGTTGTGATTGCAATAGTTAAATTATAATAATTAGTAGTTTTGATAGTTAAATTATTTGTTGCAGTATATTTAACTAAATTTGAGGCTGCATCAACATCTAATAATCCTGTAGCCATGGGAGTTCCTGCAACACTATAATTCAAAGTTGAACCATTATTATTAAGCCAGGTAGCTGTACCACCTCCACCATTCAAAACGTTATTTAAAGTAATATTTCCATTATTTGAAACAGTTGTAGCATCAGTAATAGTAATTTTTATATTAATTGTTGGGGAACCATTGAAAGTTACTGTTGCTGTAGAAGGATTTAATGTAAGTGTAGGATTACCACCACCAATATTAATCGTACCATTACCACTCCAGTTATTACCGGTCCAAGTAGTTGCTTTTTGATAATATAATGTTCCATTTAAAATAATATCTCCACCTGTAACTAAACTTTTATTGTTATCTCTTAATATTCCATCAATTTGTAAAGTTACATTAGCTCCAATTGTCCAATTATTTCCCATAGTTAAATCATGTGCAGCTTGAACAATAAAAATATCACCTGCAGTTGTAAAATTTGCAGGATTTGCACCTGTACATGTAAGATCATCAGTCCAACTGGCAAAAAGTCGAGGATCAGTGGCTGCAAAAGAATAATAAGTAGTAGCAAGAATTTTATTTGAAGTAAAAATTAATAGTAGTAAAGCACAAATAATAATTTGTTGAATTTTAAATTTCAGAAAAAGATATAATAAATTTAGTTTATTCATAAAATCCTCCTTTCCTGATTTAATCGCTGCTTTTCACAATTAGCTATATCTCCACTATTTGTAGAGACTGTTAGACCATCCCAAAGTGTTTGCGAAAAAGTATATGTATTTAACAATAAAAATATTATAAATAAAAAAGAAAAATTTAATATTCTATTTAAAATGAGATTTTTATTAAAAACCATATTATGAAGCAAACCAGAAATATCTTTAGTAAAATTATGCATATTTAACATTAAAAATTAACTTGTTTTTATATTATACTCCATTTTTTATAAAATTTCTTTTAAATTAAGCTCAAAACCTTGTAAAATATCTTCTCCTGAAATTGCATATTCAAAGTTTTCAACTATTTGTAATTCTTTACTGGGTTTATAAATGTAAATTGTTTTGTTTTCAAAATCTATTAGCCAACCTAAGCGACAACCATTTTCGAGCCATTCTTGCATTTTATTTTGCAATGTTTTTAATGAATCTGTTTTCGATTTAAGTTCTATTATAAAATCAGGGCAAATATGTGCAAATTTTTCTTTATCAGCTAAAGGTACTTTTTCCCAACGCTCTTTGGCAATCCAAGCAGCATCTGGAGAACGCATGGCTTTATTAGGTAGTGTAAATCCTGTACTTGAATCGAAGCAATAACCTAATTTATTTAATTCATTCCAATTTCCCAATACTCTAAGTATTTTAAAATTATAATTTCCTGTTAAAGCTCCAGTTGGTGCCATTATAATAATGTTTTTATTTTTATCGCGTTCAAATTTTAGTTCCTGATTTTGAATGCAAAACTGAAAGAATTGTTCTTCGTCAAATCCTGTTAATTTTTCGGTATATAAAGTAATTGCCTCCATTTTGTTTTTTGAACTTTTATTGTTATTTGTTGTTCAATATTATATTATGAGTTATAAATTTCTTTTTCTCTCTTACGATGTTTTTTAATTTCAGTTTAAACTATTACATAAATATATTAATAAAATACATTAAATGCTAATAGTGATTGATTAAAAATTTAAGTATTTAATTGTATTTTCAAATTTAAGAGTTTAATAGTAAATTCGTTTGTTCCATTGTAAAATTCGATAAATTTTTCATTCTCATTTTTAAAACCGGTAGCCTCACCATCAAGTGGGTCAACTAGCCAATATTCTTTTACTCCGTATTTTTCATAAATTTTCTTTTTATCCTTTAAATCATAATAGCTATTAGATGGTGAGAGAATTTCAATTATTAAGTCAGGAGCACCGTATATTCCATCTTCTTTAATAATATCAAGTTTTTCTTTTGAAACAAAGATAATATCTGGTTGATAAGCATTTTCCTTATTGAGATATACGTCTAAAGGTGCTACAAACACTTCTCCGTTTATTTCGAGATATTTAAGAATTTGTTCAAATATCTTGCGTAAAGTTCTTTGATGAGCTGTTGAAGGTGATGGCGACATAATTATTTCTCCGTTTATTAGTTGACAAAATGTTCCTTCTTCAATTTTTTTGAAGTCGTCGGTAGTATATTTTTTTTCTATTGTCAACATTTCTAATTAGATGATTTTTTATTCAATTTCATTTAAGTTCAGTTCAAATCCTTGTAATACGTCTTCGTCAGAAATAGGAGTCGCAAAAGTATTGATTACAGAAACTTCGTGTTTTGGTTTATAAATATAAACTATTTTATTATCAAAATCTATTAACCAACCAAGGCAGCAGCCATTTTCGAGCCATTCCTGCATTTTATTTTGCTGTTCTTTTAATGAGTCGGTTTTTGATTTAATTTCAATAATAAAATCAGGGCAAATATGTGCAAACTTTTCACGGTCTTCGATAGATAGTGCTTCCCATTTTTCTTTTTTTATCCATGCTGCATCGGGCGAACGCATTGCTCCGCTTGGAAGTGTAAAGCCTGAACTTGAATCAAATACATATCCCGTTTTTTTATTTTTATTCCATAAATATAAAATAGCTGAAACAGCCATATTTCTATTTCCTGTAATTCCTCTAGTAGGCGACATAATATAAATTTGCTTGTTTTCGTCCATTTCAATCCGTAAATCTCTGTTTTCGGTACAGAAAATAAAGAGTTCTTCTTCGGTTAAGTTAAAGGCATTTGTATTTATTGTTAGAGGCTCCATTCTAAATTATATGTTTTACAACAAACTTTTTATACGATAATTTTCCAAAAAAGTTTCAATTATTTTAAAAATAATACATCTTTATCTGTTTTTACAAAATTATACGATTTGTTTCAAATATTGTTAAAAAACATATTCTATTTTTGACTAATAATTTAATAACATATTTCAATGTATTAAATTTAAAAATCAAAGTTCTAATTATTTGATTAATAGATAAATTAGCATTATGTTAACAATTTTAGTTTTACAAAAGCTACTTTTTAACATTACAAAAGAGAATTTAGTCAATTTAGAATAAATAAAATTTTGCAAAAAAGTCGTAAATTTCTTTTTAAAAAATAATAATGTTAATACAATTCAGGATATAAAAAAATTTGTAAAATCTATTATATTTTTATCTTTGCGTTTCGTATTATGTAACTTTAATACATTTATTTACGTAAAAGAATTTAAAATTTTAAAAAATATGAAATATATATACGTTCTACTGTTATTATGCTTTGTATCAATAGCCGTAACAGACGCACAAACATTATATTGGATTGGTGGAAGCGGAAACTGGAACGATGAAAGTCATTGGTCGTTAACGAGTGGAGGAACTGGAGGAGAAAAGATTCCTGATAAGGAAAATGATGTGGTTTTTGATGAAAAATCATTTATTAATTTCGACAATTTTGTTATTGTTGAAAATGATATTTATTGTAAAAACTTAAAATTTTTATCTCCCAATAATTTCATTGTGTCTTCTTCTATTAATAATCTCTATTTTACCGGAAATAATATTACAAGTACAGAAAATTCATTTATAAATTTTGAAGGAACGATTGTTTTTAGTGAAAGTAAAAGACTTACAGAAGTTTCAATTAATGGAGAAGTAGGCGGTTCAATTTTGATTAATAATTGCAAAAATATTTCATTTAACGAAAGTTTTAATGTAAAAAATAACCTTCAAATCATAAATTCAAATTTAACAACAAACAATAAATCAATAAAATGCAATATTTTATATGCTGATTACGAGAATATTACAGATATAATTTATGAAGAAACAGTAAAAACTGATAAACCAATTGACAATTCTGCTGACAAATCGGCTTATACTCTTTCAGCTACTTCAACATTAGATTGTGGTGCTTTATGTAATGGAACGGTTACAGTAGATATAGCAACTGGTGCTCCAAATTATCCTGTAACTTTAATACTATATAATGCTACTGAAGGATGCCCATCAACGTTACCTTGCCAAACAGTTATAATAGATAGTATTTCAACTTTTTTTCCATATACTTTTACAGGAGTATGTGGTTCAGCTACAGCTTGGGCAGTTAAAGCAACAGATGATGATAATACAACAAGAACTAAAACTGTTTCAGTTTCAGACAATCCTCCATTTGAAGTAACTGATTCAACTTTTGTAAAACCAACTTGTTCAACATCATGTAATGGTAGTATTTCATTAAATTTTATTGATTTTGCAAATTACCCTTTAGACTATACGTGGAATAGTATTGATACTGTATTTGGAGTTGATACCGTAAAATTAGCTGATGTTTGTGTTGGAAATTATACTGTAACTGTAACAGATGCAATGTTATGTACAGCAGAATTTAGTTATACAATAACTGAAGATAATGCTACTTTACCTGTAAGTGTTAGTATTTCAGCCTCACCAAATGGAGCAATATGTTCGGGTACAAGTGTAACATTTACTGCATCTCCTGATAATGGAGGAGCATCGCCTTCGTATCAGTGGTATTTGAATAGTGTTCCAGTTGGTACAGATGATGAAAATTATATAAATTCAACTTTAAATGAAGGAGACGAGGTTTATTGTGTTTTAACTTCAAATATTCCATGCCCTGATGGACCAGCTACTTCAAATACAATTACAGCAACTATAAGCCCTTTGCCCGATGCTGCAGGTGCAATAAGCGGTACTGCAATAGTTTGCCAGGGACAAAATGGAGTATCATATTCAGTAGGAGCAATTAATAATGCAACAAGCTACACATGGGCTTACACTGGTTCTGGAGCTACAATTTCAGGAACAACTAATCCAATGACAATTAATTTTTCTACATCTGCAACTTCTGGAAATCTGACGGTTATGGGAACAAATGCTTGCGGAAACGGTATTGTTTCTGCTAATTATGCAATAACAGTTAGCCCTTTACCAGGTGCAGCGGGTGCAATTACCGGAACTGCAATAGTTTGTCAAGGGCAAAATGGTGTTTCATATTCTGTAGATGCAATTACAAATGCAACAAGCTATACATGGTCTTATTCAGGAACAGATGTAACTATATCAGGAACAACAAATCCTATGACTATAAATTTTGGAGCAACTGCAACTTCCGGAAATTTGACTGTAATGGGAGTAAATGCATGCGGAAGCGGTACAATTTCAGCTAATTATGCAATTACAGTTGGGACAATACCTGTCGCAGCAGGAGCGATTAGCGGTACAGCAACCGTTTGCCAAGGGCAAAATGGTGTTTCATATTCTGTACCTGCAATTACTAATGCTACAAGTTACACTTGGGCATATTCTGGTACTGGTGAAACAATTTCGGGTACAACGAACCCAATAACTATTAATTTTTCAGCTACAGCAACTTCAGGTAATTTAACTGTAATGGGAACAAATTCTTGCGGTAACGGAACTATATCTGCAAATTATGCTATTACTGTTAATTCTTTACCAGTTGCTCCTACATCAGCAAGTGTTGACAGAAATAATTTTTGTGAAGACGATGCAGGAAATATTTCATTATCAGCAGTTGGAGGTTCTGGAACAACATTGGGTTGGTACACAGCATCTTGTGG
>MENC01000238.1:5225-7312 GCA_001768155.1 Bacteroidetes bacterium GWA2_30_7 | reverse complement strand
CAAAATTAATTAAATAAACAAGTGTATATTTAAAAATATCTTTATCAATATTGGGTTTTGATAATAGTTTTTCATATTCAAATTGAATTGAATCTTGTCGTTGAAATACAATATTTTTAGTAAATTGTTCTAACTTATTATGAAAAATAGGAGAGCGCAAAATTCGCGAATCACTAAAATCAATATTGTCGAAAAAGTGTTCTTTAAAGTAGAACTTTTCAAGCTCATTATTTCCAATTTTTTTAATATATTTTGGTATTTCTGGTTCGAGCAAAGACTTGAGTATTAAACCAAGTAACGTGCCTTTATTGCTTTTGGCAGTTTTTTTCCAATATTCAAAAATATCTTCTTGTATTTTTTCAATTTTTTTATTCAAATCGTTAATTACAATCGAATCGTTAGTATTTTCTTTTTGACTTTTAATATTATAAATATTTATTTGTTGTTTTCTTATATTTTTTTGATAATCAATAAATTTTGAATTTTCTATTGAATTATTAATTATTAAATTTTCAACAAGATTTATTGTATCAGTAATAACCGAAAAATTTTGATTTTCAGGCATCAAAATTTCAAAAAAGTTTTTAGAAGAGGTAATTACCAAATAAACTCCTTCAAGTAATTTTTGATTACCAACAAAATGTCCATTTCCATTTTCATTTAAAACAACAGTATCGACCACATATTTACGAGTTCCATAATGATAACCAAGATAAATGGGACTATTTTTTAAATTTTTTATTGAAACTTCAATGTTATAACCTTTTTCTTGACAAAACGAAAATGGAATTGAAAAATAAATTATAATAAAAATGAATAGAAAAAATTTCAAATTGTTATATTGTTAAATTGTTACATTGCGATGCACTGAGCAATTCGACAGGCTCATTGACCACATAGTCGAAGTGTTGCTAATGCTGTCAATTTGCAAATCGTAATTCGTAAATCCTAAATTCTAAATATCTGGTTAATAAGTATTTGAATGTTTTTTTTATTTGAATAAAATTCGTTAAGAATATTTTTACGATTATCAATTAATTCATCTGTAATTTCCACATTCATTAAAGAATTAATTGCTTCAATTATTTCTTCAGGACTGTCTTTAATATGGCATAAATCATCGAGTTCGGTATTGCTTACCATTATTTTATTAACTAAACAATGTCGTCCTAAAAACAACGATGATAATAATTTAAGCTTAATTCCTGTATCTTGAAATGTAAAAAGTAAATTAATTTGAGCATTTTCAATCAACTTATTCATTGCATCATCATCAGGATTTTTAATTATTTCAACATTTTTATGTTTTAATAAAAGTTTAGTGAAAGATTTAGAAGGGTTATTTCCAGCAATTTTAATGTTATAATTAATGTTATCGAAAACATTATCAGCAAGATATTGTAATGCTTGTATATTTTCGTTTACAGATAAATTTCCATGAAATAATATATAATCTCCAAGCCCTTTTTTAGTCAGAACTTTTTCATTTGGATGAAAAGCCGGCAAATAAAATGACTTATTGTATTTATTGAAAAGATAATCATTGTCGTTTTTGGAAATTGCAGCTAAATTATTGGCATATAGCATATTTTTTTCATAATTATTCAATTTTTCGGATTCCTTTTTGAAAAATATTTTTTTCAGAATATTACTTTCATTTAAGTAAAGTTCATAATAATAATGGTGTTCAATATTATGAGACCTTATTATTTTCATTCTGTTATCAAGTAATTTATTTCCAATAAAATAAGTTGTATGAAGTCCTTCAAATAAGATTGGGTAATTGTCTTTTAATAAGTTATCAAGTAATTCTTTATTTGACCTCGTGTTCACAATAAACGGTAGTGTAGAAAATGCTTTAGATATTTTTTTAGGGCGTTTATAGTAATATACTTGCTCACAATAATCTAATAATTCGTCATTATGAGGTCTGCCATATTCAAAGCAATGAAGAATAATTTTAACTCCTTCTTCTTTTAATGCCTTCAGTTTATAAAAAACATCAATAATACCACCGTAGTTGGCTGGTAATGGAATATTAAATGATACAATGTGTATATATTGATTTACCATAATAAAAAATTAAA
>MENC01000238.1:1555-5202 GCA_001768155.1 Bacteroidetes bacterium GWA2_30_7 | reverse complement strand
GTAAGTTATTATCAATAATCAAAATTTAGTATAAATTAACAAATGATTTTTTATTTCTGATAATCAGGCTCTTGTATGCGATTTGCGTAATCATACATAAAATAAATTATAATCATGGAAACTTTTAGAACAAGTCAATTGTCTAGTATATAAAAAAGGAAAATGAACACTTTAAGCAACATATCACAAATAAGTTTCACACAAGTAATATTACCATTTTTAATTGCACTTACATCTACTGTAGTAATATTACCTTATGTTATTAAAGTAGCTTACGAAAAAAAAATGTTTGATATGCCTTGTGAAAGAAAAATACATAAAGCATTAATTCCTCGCTTTGGTGGTATCGCTATATTTTTTGGGCTAATTATTTCAGTTATATTATTTATTGGTTTATTCAACAGCTACAGTTTCTTTTACTTATTTACTGCAATTCTGATTTTATTTTCAATAGGAATAATTGATGATATTAAAGGAATGAGAGCAATGGATAAATTTTATGTACAGATTTTTGCAGCTTTTATTGTTGCTTATGGCGGATTTAGATTAGAATCGTTATATGGACTTTTTGGAATTTATGAATTACCCATAGGAATTCAGTATATTCTTACAACTTTAATAATAGTTGGAGTTACAAACGCTTATAATTTAATAGACGGTATTGATGGATTAGCCGGAGGAATAGGATTAATCAATTTTATTGTACTTGGATTAATATTTCTACATCTAAATAATTTATCATTTGCAATAATATCATTCATTTTTGCAGGTTCTATACTTGGATTTTTGACTTTCAATTTTCAACCGGCAAAAATTTTCATGGGCGATGCCGGTTCTCTAATAATTGGCTTTTCGATGATTTCAATTGGCATATTTGCAATTAATAATAATGAATTTGTTAGTAATGCATTATATGTTAATAATATAAGTATAATAATAGGTAGCATAATGTTTTTACCGGTAATAGATACATTAAGAGTTTTCTTCATACGTTTAATTCACAAAAAATCACCATTTACTCCAGATAAAAATCATATTCATCATATTTTATTAAAATTAGGATTAAATCATAGAAACACATCTCTTATGCTGTATGCAGCAAATATTTTTATAATACTTATGGGTTTTATTTTAAAAGATATATCAATTAATAAAAACTTTGTTAATCTATTTTATTTATTTCATTAAAAATTAAAGTTATGGGACAGAAAGATATTATTAGTATGATAGTTAATAATGACGTAAGAGCATTACAAGTATTTTTTAGTGATGTTGCTGGAAACGAAAAGCAAGTAACACTAGAAACAAATGATATAAACAACCTGATGAATAATAATGTTTGGGTTGATTCATCTGATGTAACTGGTTTGCTTAATATTTGCGAAGATGAATATCTTTTGAAACCCGATTTAAAATCGTTCCGTTTAGAAAGCCTAAATGGAAATGGAAAGAAAAAAGCAATTTTTAAATGTACAGTTTTTGAACAAAATGGTTCATTACACGAATTAAATGTTCAATCTGTATATTCCGAATTGTGTAACATAGCAAAAAACACAGGAATTGATGAAATTGATTTTTTCAAAGTTAATTTCAATAATAAAAATGTATTACCAATAATTAAAAATAAAAACAACTAATAGTATGGTACCATCAAGTTTTAATATCGACTTTTTTGTTTTAATTGTGATTGTTCTACTTGGAAGCCTAATTGTAGTTAAAACAGGAATTAAAGTTTTCGGCTATTTTTTACAAAAATTAGTAAGAAAAAGTCAGAAAATTTAAAAACAAAAAATAAGTTCTTTAAAATATTGTATTTAGTTTATAAATTGTGTATTTATAATTTAGTTAAAGTCATTTTAATTTATTATTTTTGACTACATAAATTATATAAATTATAAAAATGCATCATTCAGAAGAAAAGGATTTAGTAATTAGATGCCTTAAGAATGACTTAATAGCTCAAAATAAACTTTATAAAGCTTATTCGAGAAAAATGTATGCAGTATGCTGGAGGTTTGCAAGAGTAGGAGCAGAAGCAGACGATATTCTCCAAGAAGGTTTTATCAAAGTTTTTACAAAGCTCAGTTCATTTAGGCACGAAGGTTCTTTAGAAGGTTGGATTAGAAGAATAATTGTTAATACTGCTTTAACTTATATTAAAAAACATAGCGAGTATAAACAAGAAGTTGATATTGAGAATATTGGTAGTTGCGAAATAATAGAAGACGATGCAATTGCAAATTTATCGAAAGAAGACATTTTAAAATTAGTTAAAGAATTACCAGATGGAAAAAGAATGATTTTTAACCTTTATGTTTATGAAGGTTATAGTCATAAAGAAATAGCCGAAATGTTAAATATAAATGAAGGAACCTCTAAAGGGCAGCTATCAAAAGCAAAACAAATGTTAAAAGACAAGTTAGAAAAAATTAGTACAAAACTATATGAAAGAGTATATTAAAAAAGATATTGGAGATTATTTTTTCGATCGCACAAACGATTTTGAAATGACTCCTCCTGAGCATATTTGGGGAAATATCCAGAGTGAAATATGTTTACCGCAAACACCTGTTAAACCACATTTTTTAAGATTTTGGCATTACTATATAATATCAGCAGTAATTGGTATAATTGCTGTTTCTGTTTATTATTTTTCTATTACCAATACTAATAATTTAGCAACTAATAAAATTATCGAAAATGCAAACATAATTACACCTGAAAACCCTCAAAATGAAATATCAGAAAATAAAATTATTATTTCTGAAAATGTTAAAATAAATAATATTGATTCATCCGTAATCAATCACGAAGTTGTTGATGTTAAGAAAGAAGTAGCGGTTGAGAAAATTGAAAATAAACCTATTGCTAAGAAAGTTAGCTCAAATAATACTTCTGAAAATGTAAATACTAATCCTTCTAATGTAAAAATTGATACAAATTCAAAAAATAATTCTAATAATAATCCGGTTAAAAATATTAAGAATTACAACATTAGTGCTGCATCATTTGAAAATGTTAAACAAATATTTTTCGTTAACGATTCAGGCAAAAAAAGTTTAATTATTAATAATCCAACAGTTAATAAATTCGGATTTTTTGAAATTGATATAACTAGCCTTTTGTCAGGTAGATATAGAATTAAAGTTGTAACAGATAAAGGAGAAATTGAGCATAAAATAGAAAATTTTTAATCCAACTATATTTTAAGTTTACATATTTTAATTTCATCAAAATAAATTTCTTCTTTTTTATTTATAATAGTACGTCTGAATTTGATATTCTTTACTAAAATAGAAATAAAATAAGACGTTTCAGTATCATCTGAGTCTGATTCAGAAACTTTTAAATACACTTTCCCCTCTATTGTTTTAAATATACTATTATCGGTATTTATTTCTTTTAAATGCTCCTCACAATCTTTAGAGTCAAGATGAGATGATTCAATAAGATAAACATTTATTATTTTATTAGGAAAACTATCAATATTGTAAGTTGCAATTATGTCTTTATAGTCGGCAACATCGTGATATAGTTTTATGTAAATAAATTTATTATCGTTAATTTGTTGAAAAATACAAAGTTCGTTGCAATGCCCTTTAATTATTTCAGTATTATCTAAATAGTCAGAACAGAAATCAGTAGGT
>MENC01000238.1:0-1547 GCA_001768155.1 Bacteroidetes bacterium GWA2_30_7 | reverse complement strand
TTTAACGAAAAATGAAAATTAGAAGAGTAAAAAGGATGTTTGCTATTATCTAATATAGCAAATCCTGGATCTAAAGAAGCACTTATACTGAAATGCATTACGTTTTCTGAAACTTCAATACCGGCTTTAGCAGCACCACCATATACGATAGGAGAATATGGTTCAAATCCAATTTTTTCATTGTAATAATTATTCAACCACCCTAAATGTATTCCTGCAAAAGGCTTTAATGAACTTCTTATATCAAAAAAATAGTAATTTATTCCAAATCCAAAATTATAACTTTTATCAATTTGTATATTATTAGTTGTCGTATATTTAGGACTATATCCGATACATAAATAGTTTGCTAAATGTTTTTTCCTAAATTCCGCATTAATTCCGTAAGCACCATAAGCATTGCCTTTTCCACCTTTTATAACTAATGTTTTATCAAAATAATTAGCTCCCTGACTAAAACAGAAATTAGTAATTACAACTAAAATAATAATATTAATTAAATACTTAAAGTGCATTAATTCAAATAATTCACAAACCTAGTAGAAATATTACAAATTTAAAAGTTTTTTATATCATACTTATAATTTGTTAATTTGCAATAAATTCAATGTTAAATATATGAACGAAACTTATTTATTACAGCAAATTGTAAAAGCAATAAAGGCACTGTATCATCAAGATATTCTTATTAAAAATATTCAAATTTCTAAAACTCGAAAAGACTTTTCGGGCGATTATACTCTTGTTGTATTTCCTTTACTATCAATAAGTAAAAAAAGCCCAGAAGCTACAGCGAATGATATTGGCGAATATTTAAAAGCTAATTATTCTGCATTAAAATCGTTTAATATTGTTAAAGGATTTTTGAATTTATCATTCACTTCTGAGTTTTGGATTGAAAAATTAAAAACTTTTAGTGCTTTAAATGAAAATTTAAGTTCCACAAATAATAAAATTTTAATTGAATTTTCTTCACCAAATACAAATAAACCTTTGCATTTAGGGCATATCAGAAATAATTTAATCGGACATTCTATTTCAGAAATTTTAAAAAAAGTAGGCAATGAAGTAGTTCGAGTTAACTTAATAAACGACAGAGGAATACATATTTGCAAATCAATGTTGGCTTGGCAAAAATGGGGAAATGGCGAAACACCCGAAAGTTCAGGATTAAAAGGAGACCATTTAATTGGAAAATATTACATTTTATTTGATGTTGAATTAAAAAAAGAAATTGCAGTATTAGTTTCTAAAGGCAACGACGAAGAAACTGCTCGAAGTAAAGCATCGTTAATGATTGAAGCTCAGGAAATGCTTCGTAAATGGGAAGGTAGCGATTCTGAGACAATTACACTTTGGAAAAAAATGAATTCATGGGTTTATGATGGCTTTGAAAAAACATATAATGCTTTAGGAATTACATTTGATAAATTATATTACGAATCGGATACATATCTGCTTGGAAAATGTGTGGTTGGCGAAGGATTAGATAATGAAGTACTTGTAAAAAAGCCCGACAATTCTATTTGGATAAATCTTACCGATGA
>MENC01000237.1:16105-40615 GCA_001768155.1 Bacteroidetes bacterium GWA2_30_7 | reverse complement strand
AGTAATATTACATTAAAAACGCTCTTTGAAATCGTAGAAAAAGGTTTGGGCGGCAAGGTTACTATTGGGATTAAAATTTAACACCACGCTAACACAGGTCTGGCAAAAACTGGGCGGTTGGTGCAACTTTTAATACCACTTATAAATTTTCAATCCCACAATAAAAGTTGCAAAACCTGTTAAGGATAAAATTAAAAGAGGTTTCATTATTTCTAAAATACCGTAACCCTCGTTTATAATACTCCGCAAACTATCGGCAAAAATAGTTAACGGCAAATATTTAATTATCGGAATAATTATGTCGGGAAAATTACTATAACTAAAAAATATTCCCGAAAGCAAAATGAGAGGCATTGTAATAGCACTTATAAATCCGTTACCAACCTGCGTATTTGCTGTGCGTGAAGCAAGCAGAATTGACAATCCCATAAAGAAAAAACTTCCGCTGATTATTATTGCTGCAAAAGCAATTATACTGCCTTGAATTTTAACTCCAAATACAAAATATGCAAATGTAAATAATGCAACAGTTTCTAATATTGCAAAAAGAAAACGAGAAATGAACATGGTTATCATAAACCAATGTTTTTTCATTGGAGTTGCAACCAAACGCCGCAATAATTTTCGCGAACGTTTTTCAATCAATCCGTAGCTTATTCCCCAAAGGCACGAACTCATAATTCCCATTGCAAGCAATCCTGGAATAAGAAAATCAATGTAGCGGGTTCCTTTAGTTTCGAGGGGTTTTATAACTTCATTATCAGACACTAAGTCTTTTCCATCGAGCATTGTTGAAATAGTGATATAAGCTAACCTTGATGCAAAATTTGCAGGGTCGAAATGATAATTTATTTTCCCGTTATTTTCTGTAAGAATGATTTCAATTTGTCCGCGTTTCATCATTATTTCGCTTTCGTTCCAGCTTGTTGGAATAAAATGAGTTATGGTTTTTCCAAGTTTATTATTATCAATCGTATTTTGATATTCAAATTTCAAATCCTCAGTTTTTTTACAATAGTTTGTTAAATAAGATTTTAGAACAGACGAATCGGAAGATGCCTCTAAAACAACAGCCGCACGCTGGGTAATTTCGGGTTTTTCGGAAAATGCCATTCCTAAAGCAAAAGACATTAGTATTGGAAAAATAAACGACCAGAATAATGCTCCGGGTTCACGGAAAAATTCCTTAAATTGTATAATTAAAAGTTGTGAAAATTGATTTCCCATTTTTCTGATTTAGTCGGTTAATTTTCGTCCGGTCATTCTTATAAAAAGGTCGTCGAGAGTTACATAACGACATCGAAGTTCTGAAATTTTGCATCCGGCATTGTTCAATTTTGCAATTAATTCGGGCAAAAATGCAGAAGTATTATCAACATTCATTGTTACCAAATTAGTAGAATCGTCCCAGTTAATTTCTCGCAAATCATTAAAACTGCTGAAATCGGGAAAAAGACTTCTGTCGTTAACCTTAAACTGAATTATTTCGCTGGTTTTAGAATCTGCAATAAGTTCTTTTAAAGTTCCTTTAGCCAAAACTTTACCTTTGTCGATAATGATAATTTTGTCGCAGAGATTTTCGGCTTCTTCCATATAATGCGAAGTGAGAATCATTGCAGTTCCCTGCTTTTTTTTAAGCGAATGAAGTATTGCCCAGATTTCTCTGCGAGCTGTTGGGTCTAAGCCAGTTGTAGGTTCGTCAAGAATCAGAAGTTTAGGTTCATTTAAAAGTGCAATTCCCAAAGCAAGTTTTTGTCGCTGACCACCCGAAAGATTCATAACATAAGCTTTACGCTTTTCTTCTAAATTTACGATATTTAAAATTTCATCTACTCTGGCATTATTTAATCTGAAAAATGAGGCGAATAATTTCAGCGTTTCGGCAACAGTTAATTTATCTTCAAATCTGGTTTCCTGAAAAGAAAGACCAATTTGTCGGTAAAGCTCATCTTTATTGCCAATCCAGTGTTTTCCAAAAAGTGTAATTTCGCCGCTGTCGGGCAATTGAATACCTTCAATAATTTCGACAAGTGTTGTTTTTCCTGCACCGTTAGGACCGAGCAATGCAGTAAATTCTGAAGGCATAATTTCTATTTCAATACCATCTAATGCAACAACATCTTTATATTTTTTATGAATATTTAATGCTCTAACAATTGGTTGATTAGCAGATTCTGGCATTTTTAAAAATAAATTTTGTCAAAATTATGACTTTAGTTTGAAATTATAAATAGTGTTTCTAAGAAAACATTGTGCTTTTAGAAATAACAAATTTCAATCTTCAAAAATCAAATAAATCACAAATTACATTTCGACAAACTCAATGCATCGCAATTGCCTAATATTCAAACGATTTTGAGAATTGAAGTTTTGAGAATTGGAATTTATTTGACATTTGTTTTTTGCTTTTTGGAGTTTTTATAGAAACACTATATACTTTTTACATAACATCTTCGTCGTTTATGCTGAATGTGTTCGTAGTTTTTCCAGTTTGAAATTGCGCTACCGTTCGATTCGAACATTCCTGTAGTTTCGAGTGTATTTATTCCGGCTTTCATCATTTCTTGCTGAAGTTCTGAAATTAAAATTACAGCTATTCCGGCAGCATGATATTCTTGCAAAACTCCTGTAAGAAGCATATCTATTACTTTAGGTTTTTTTAATGCTTGCAAAATATGATAGAAACCAAATGGGAAAAGACTTCCATTGGCTTTTTGCATTGCTTCAGATAACGAAGGTAATCCAACAAAAAATCCTATTGGTTCGCCAGCTTTTGTTACAACCTTAATAAACTTTGGATTGAGCATACTGAAATATTTAGCAGTATAAAGTTTAATCATTTTTTTGTTTAGCTCGGCTACATAAGGAAGCTCTTGAAAAGCATTATTCAAAATTTCAAAAATTCGTTCAGTATAAGGCAACATTTCGGCTCGGGTCTTGAAATTTACGACTTCAACACCGTTGCGTTGTTTTACAATTGCTGCACCGCGTTTTGCTTTTGTTAAAGGACCTTCGGTAATTGTTAGGCGAAATTCAATCCAATCGTTTTCTTTTTCGTAGCCAAGTCGGCTAATATGCTCCTGATAATATGGCAAATGATAAACCGAAGCTATAGACGGCAAATAATCGAAACCTTCAATTAATAATCCTTGTGTATCAAGGTTTGAAAAGCCAAGCGGACCATGAACATGTTCCATTCCTTTTTCTTTTAGCCAATTTTCGGCAGTTTTGAAAAGTAGTTCAGAAACTTCAACATTATCAATAAATTCGGGGCGGGTAAAACGTCCAAATTTTTGTCCTATTTTTTCGATGTATTTATTATTTACTATTGCTCCAATTCTCCCAACACATTCGTTAGCTTTAAATGCTAACCAAAATTTTGCTTGACAAAATTCGTAAGCCGGATTATGCTCGGGTTGCATCGATTTTATTTCGTCGCTGATTAATGGAGGAATCCAAAACTTATTATTCTTATATAATTTGAATGGTAGTTTAACAAAGGTTTTAAAATCACTTGTATTAACTGCTTCTCTAATAGTAATTGACATAATTCTTGAATTAATTGTTCAAAGATATAGAATTTTAAGATTGTTACATGTGCCATCTCCTAAAAGTAATAAAATATGTTAGTTCAAACTGATTTCAAAGAATTATAAAATCTCGAAGAGATTTAATTTGAATAACCCCCAATGAAATTGGGGGAAACAATGCCTATCACCTACAACACTGAAGGTGTTGAACATTTCGATAGGCTCAATACATCGTAATGCACAGCATTCTGATTATTCACATTCAACTCCTTTGGAGTTGGGTGGACTCTTTATCTGTCATCCCCCCAATTTCATTTCGACAGGCTCAATGCACCGCATTGGGGGTTATTCATGTTCAACTCCTTCGGAGTTGTGAGAAAATATCCTGATGTTCTGAAATCAGTTTGAACTTACTAAAATATAAAATTGCCACAAAGACACAAAGACACGAAGATTCGCAAAGTTTTAAAATACAACAAATTATGATTATTAAAACTTTGAAACTTTGCGTTACTTCGGCAAGCTCAGTACACCGCTTTGTGGCAAAAAAAGACTTTTGGGAGGGGACTCATCTAATAAAAATCTCCATTGCATATTTTTCCAATAATCGCCGGCATAGTCTATTCCTATTCTTTTTGAATTAATTATTTTAACCTTTGTTTTATTGTCTTCAATCCAGAATGAATCTGAGGTTGGAATATAATGATTATTAAAGCTTTTATCAATATTTAAAACTTTGGATAATTTGCCCGGACCATTTGCAACATCAATTCCTCTGATAAGTACAGCCTGCGGATTGTTTTCTTTTTCTGTTACAATATTAAGCATCCAATACATTCCATAGATTAAATAAATGTACAAGTATCCACCGCTTTTATACATTACTTCTGTTCGGGGAGTTCGTCCCTTACTTGCATGACAGGCAAGGTCTTCTTCGCCCCGATATGCTTCGGTTTCTGTGATTAAAAATTTAGAAATGGTATTATCTGGGAATTTTCTGACTATAAATTTTCCAATGAGTGCAGGAGCAACTTTTAAAACGTCCTGTTCAAAGAAATCTTTATTTAAACGCATAGGATAGTTTGAAGTTTGAGGTTTGAAGTTTGTGGTTCTGAGATTGCTTCGTTCCTCGCAATGACGGATTCAGGATTTTGGTTCTTGGAATTTGGAATTTGGAATTTGGAACTTGGAGTTTGGAACTTTGGGCTTTATTTAGTATTTAATTTTATCAGCTTTCGCATCCCAATCTTTAAAAGCCTGTATTGCTTCATCTCTCATCATTTGAATTGTAGGAATATTTCGTTTTTCAAAAGGTTTTTCAATTTCTTCGTAAATAAATGAATCGTCGAAGCCAATTTTTTTGGCATCGGTTTTATTATTTGCAAAATAAACCTTATCTAATCTTGCCCAATATATTGCTCCAAGGCACATAGGGCAAGGCTCACATGATGTATAAATTTCGCAACCCGATAAATCGAATGAATTTAATTTTTGTGAAGCTTCTCTAATTGCATTTACCTCAGCATGAGCTGTTGGGTCGTTAAGGTCGGTAACTCTGTTGACTCCCTTTGAAATTATTTTTCCGTTTTTTACAATTACAGCACCAAATGGTCCTCCATTATTTTTCACATTATCAATTGATAATTTGATTGCTTCGTGCATGTATTTTTTAGATTCCATTATTAAATTTAGGATTTACAACTAACCATTTAGCAATATTATAATTTAACAATTTTACCACATAGACACATAGTACACATAGAAAGAATCACATAGAACAATTTAGCAATGTAGCAATATAACACTCTTCAATCTATTTCTTTATATTAGGGAGTTCAAGTCCATAGCCCTTTTTCTTGTCTTCGGCTTTCAGTAAAAATGCAAATACTAAACCTAAAACACCTGTTGATGCAAACATTAGCATTGGGATAGTAAAATCGTAATGAGCACCGGCAACTCCGGCTTGTATTTGTTCTGATACTCCGGGGTTAACAGCATTTAGTACAATACCAATTAATGTAGGCATTGCCATTAATCCCCAGTTTTGTATCCAAAAAATAGCTGCATAAGCCGAACCTAAATATCTGTCTTCAACAATTTTAGGAACGCTGGGCCACATTGAAGCCGGAACTAATGAGAATGCAATACCTAAAATAATTATACAAAAGTATGGCATAAATGAATTTACTGGACCAACGGCATAAATCGTATGAACTAATATTAATAATATTGAACCAAATATCATAATACTTGCTGCTTTTCCTTTATTGTCAAGAAAATATCCGAATAAAGGCGTTAATGCCATAGTTCCTAGTGGAAGCAATCCAGGAATATCTCCTGCAGTTGCAGGGTCGGCTCCATATTTATGAACCATCAGCATACTTGCCCATTTCATAAATGGAAATACTGCTGAATAAAATAAAACGCATAAAAATGAAATGTATAAAAATGCTTTATTTGTAAACAGGATTTTTAAATCTGAAATTTTAAATTCTTCGGCAGAGTGATTATTTCCTTCAGCAGCAATTTGTTTATCAAGTTTTGCATCCATCATGCTGTGAATCAGAAATGAAATTAAACCAATACACAACAATAACAAGCCTAATCCAACTGGTAAAGAAATACTTCCAAATGAATTTACAATTCTTGGCGATAACCACATTGCTAATAACATACCTATACGGGCTGTAGCCATTTCCAGCCCCATTGCAAGAGCCATTTCTTTGCCTTTAAACCACTTTACAATTATTTTTGAAACAGTTATTCCGGCAATTTCCACTCCAACTCCAAAAATAGCAAATCCAAGAGCAGCAAGCTTTGCCGAAGGACTATAATCAGTCATAAATGAGTTAAAAAATTCATAACCAAATCCGCCATTAGTAAAAGTTTCAGTTAAAGCATAATACTTAATTGCTGTTCCTACAATCATTAACGAAACGAATGTGTTTCCTGTAAATCGGATTCCCATTTTGTCTAATATTATTCCTCCAAAAATCAGCATTAAAAAGAATACATTAAACCATGAATAAGCTCCGGTAACAAAACCAAAATCTAATGGAGTCCAGCGAGTTGAAGTACTTTCGGCTAATAAATCGCTTAAAGGGGAAATTACATCGGCTATAAAATAACCGGTAAGCATTGTAAATGAAACTGTAGCTAAAACAAACCATCTGGCACCTTTGCTATCGCTTAGTAATTTTTGAATTTTCTCTGTCATAATTTTGTTAATTTGTTAATTTGTTAATTTGTTTGAAGTTTGAAGTTTGAGGTTGCTACGCAGTTAAATCCTAAATCCTTAAATTCTATTTAACTGGAACATTTTTCAGTGTTTCAACAAGGTAATCCCAAAATTTACCTACCGTTGCTATATTTACTTTTTCGTCTGGGGAGTGTGGATATCTGATTGTTGGACCAAAAGAAATCATATCAAGATTTGGATATACTGCACCAATAATTCCACATTCAAGTCCGGCATGTATTGCTTTTACATCGGGTACTTTTCCATATTTATTATTGTAAACATCTTTCATTGTTTGTAAAATTGGAGAAGTTACGTTTGGTTTCCATCCCGGATATCCGCCTTCGTGCTCAACTTTAGCTCCTGCAAGTGTAAATACACTTTCGACCATGTGCGATAAATCATCTTTTGCAGAATCAACCGAACTTCGTAAAAGGCAATGAACATTGATTTTTCCTTTTTCAGATTTTATAATTGCCAGATTTAATGATGTTTCAACTAAATTAGCCATTTCAACTGTCATTCTGATTACTCCGTTAGGGCAAGAATAAATAGAATTTAAAAATTTCTGTGTTGTATTTGCATCAATTACATTTCCGGTGAAATTTGATTTTTCAGTAAAAAAGTGCATATCTGGCTCGGTTGCCGATAATTCTTTTTTGATAATAGTTTCATATTCACGTGCATACTCTTCAAAATCGTTAACCTTTGCTGATGGAATAGTAACAACTGCAAACGATTCGCGAGGAATTGCATTTCGTAAAGTTCCGCCCTCGAATGAAGCTAAACGTAAATCGAATTTTCGTACACAATTCCATAAAAAGCGATTAAGCAATTTATTTGAATTACCACGACCAAGAACTATATCTAAACCCGAATGACCGCCTTTTAAGCCTTTAATTGTAACATTATAAGCAACATGACCTGCCGGAATTTTTTCCTCAGTATAAGTAAATTCGGCACTAGTATCAATTCCACCAGCACATCCAATATATAATTCGCCTTCGTCTTCTGAGTCAAGGTTCATAAGAATATCTCCTTTCAATGTTCCTGCTTCTAAGCCAAAAGCACCTGTCATACCAGTTTCTTCGTCAATTGTAAGTAAAACTTCAATAGGTCCATGAGAAATGTTATTTGATTTTAACACTGCAAGAGCAGCAGCTGCACCAATTCCATTATCGGCACCTAATGTAGTACCTTTTGCTTTAACCCATTCAGCATCAATATAAGCTTGAATAGGGTCTTTTTCAAAATCGTGGTTTGTATCACTATTTTTTTGAGGAACCATATCAAGATGTCCTTGTAAAACAACAGTTTTTCGGTTTTCAAAACCTTTTGTTGCAGGTTTTTTAATAATTACATTTCCAACTTTATCTTCAAAAACTTCAAGTTTTAATTCTTTAGCGAAAGCAATTACATAATCAGCAATTTTTCTTTCATGTTTTGATGGATGAGGAATACTACAAAATTTTCCAAATATCGACCACAAATCGTTTGGGTATAAGTTATTTAAACTTTCGCTCATAGTAATTAAATTTTAGTTAAAAAATATTAAAGCAAAATAGCTAATTTTTTTTCTGATTTTCAAAGCATTTGGTCAAAATCAATTTTGTTTGCTTTTAAAAAACATAGTTAAAAAACATTAACTTTTTGCTAGACCCAAAATATAACTGTATTTTTGTTAGTAATTCGACAAAAAATATAGATTATGAGAAATTTAGCAAGTATCCAAATAATTAAAGAACTTATTCCAATTGAGGGTGCCGATGCTATAGAAATTGCAGCAGTTCTCGGTTGGAGGGTAGTTGTAAAAAAAGGCGAATTTAAAATTGGCGATAAATGTATTTATTGCGAAATAGACTCTTTAATGCCAAACAGACCTGAATTTGAATTTCTTAAACCACGAGCAATGCGAATTCGTACTGTTCGTTTACGAGGACAAGTTTCGCAAGGAATATGTTTTCCCCTTACTTTATTGTCAATTGATACAAAAATTGAAGAAGGTCTTGATGTAACCGAAATACTTGGAATTACAAAATATGAAGCACCAATTCCGGCAAGTCTTTCGGGAAAAGTAAAAGGGAGTTTTCCTTCATTTATTCCCAAATCGGACGAAACACGTGTACAGGTTTTGCAAACTGTATTAGACAAATACAATGGAATAACCTGCTATGTTACCGAAAAACTTGATGGCTCAAGCGTTACATATTTTATTAAAAATGGCGAATTTGGAGTTTGTAGCCGAAATCTCGAATTATTAGAAACCGAAGAAAATACCTTCTGGAAGGTAGCTCGACAACTCGATATTGAAAACAAATTGCGGACATTAAACAGGAATTGTGCAATTCAGGGTGAACTAATTGGCGAAAATGTTCAAAGCAATAAATATAAACTCAGAGGGCAAACAGTTAAGTTTTTCAATTTCTTTGATATAGACAAACGTCAATATGTGAGTTTTTCAGAATTTAAACAACTTTTTAAAAAATTGGATTTAGATATTGTTCCAATAATTGACGAAAACTATAGTCTAACAAACGATATAGAAAGTTTAGTAAAAACATCTGTTGCAAAATCAGTTTTAAACCTTGAGGCTTGGCGTGAAGGAATTGTAATTCGTCCGTTAACCGAAACCATTGATTATATTGCAAGTGGCGGATTGTTACATAACGATAGGTTATCGTTTAAAGTAATAAATCCTGAGTTTTTATTAAAATATGGAGAGTAAGGAACTTTTGACTTTTAAAAAGTAATTGATTAAATTTGTAAAAACACAAAATATATGATATATACATTTCAAATATCAGATGTATCTGCACAATCACAAAGTATTATAAATATGCTTTTATCGTTATCAAAAGATTATGATTTTTTAAAAGTTGTAGAAGATGAAAAAATCGAATTAACACCTGAGCAAGAAAAAGAATTAGACAGACGATACGAAAACTTCTTAAAAAACCCGAAAAACGGAAAGACTTGGAGTGAAGTAAAACAAAGATTATTGAAAGCATGATAAAGAAAAATTATCAAATGATTATTTCACCAGAGGCTGAAGAAGAATTAAAGACTTCATTTGAATTTTACGAACAAAAGAAAACAGGTTTGGGAAAAGATTTAGTTAAAGAAGTAAGTAAAACACTTGATATGATAGTCGCAAATCCTGAACAATTTCCAAGAGTTAAGAAAAAACAGATACATAAGGCTAGCGTAAATCGTTTTCCATTTGGAGTTTACTTTGCAGTAAAAGATTATGTTATAAATGTTTTGGGGGTTTTTCATTATAGTAGAAATCCAAAACTGTTAAACAAAAGATTTTGAATATCAACGAGTAAAAGACTTTATACGGTAATGTATATTTACTTAAATATCAGCAAAAAATTAGTGGAAGTTTATTCCACAACGATATGCTATCATTTAAAGTAATAAATCCTGAATTTTTATTAAAATATGGAGAGTAAAAAAAGATAATCCAAATTTTGAGAAATGCCTGTAACTCAAACAAATTGTATAGCTTGTGGAAATAAATTACCTGTTCCGATTATATCAAATGCAGGTCAGCTATGTAATTCATGCAGAAGTCAAGGATTATTTCGTAAACAGATTATTATTACAGGAATAACCAGAATGAATCATGGAAATATTTGTGTGAGTGGTATAGATCCGCAAACTTGGCGATTTATAAGACCGGTATTCAGAACCGGACTCAAAAGAGACTTTGCAATGGAAGGAGCAACACAAGTAATAAATCATTTTAATTTAGTGGAAATTGAATTTACCAAATACCGTCCTGAACAATTGTATCATACTGAGGATTGGATGATAAATGAAAAATTTGCTCCAAGATTTATACGACATTTAACAAACCAAGAAATTATTCAAGTACTAAACAAAATGTCAATTACAGACTTAGATGCAGCAATGCAACCACAAGACAAATCACTTTTCATTGTAAAAGTTAAGCGTATAATGAGAATTTGGGATGAACTAAGTTTTGATAGATATACAGTTAGAATAAATTTTATTGATTACTTCGGTAATATTTACAGTTCTATTCCAATAACAGATTTACTGACATTAGCTTTTATCAGATTTCAAAAAAACAAAGGAAGCAATGATTATATGCTTGATTTGATGAACGCTTTTAATAATAATCCATATAAATATATTAGGATTGGTATAACAAGAGTTTTTCAGGAACAATATTGGAAACAAGTAACTGCACTGATTACAATTCCTGACCTTTTTGATGGTCGTTCTTTTTCTTATTATGAAAATCAAATAGGAGGTCATGCATGATTTATTCTATAGGACACGCAAATAGAGAGTTTGACGATTTTATAAGCTTACTTAAAACTTATGAAATCGAATATCTGATTGATGTTCGCTCATCTCCATATTCTAAAATGTTTCCAGTTTACAATAAAGAACCTTTTTCTAATTTGCTTAAACAAAATGGATTTACTTATGTTTACTTAGGTGATACATTGGGCGGTCTTCCTAAAGACTCTTCATGTTATATTGAATATACCGACAAAAACAATGAAGATTCCAGAAAAATAGATTACAGCAAAATTGAAAAAAAAGATTTTTTTAAAAAAGGTTTAGAAAGACTAAAAATAGCAAACGAAAAAGGACTTAAAGTTGCCGTAATGTGCAGTGAATTAAATCCCGAAGAATGTCATCGAAGCAAATTAATTGGATTAGTGTTATTAAAGAAAGGCATTATAATACAACATATTAATAAGTTCGGTAAATTAATAGACCAAAACGAAGTAAATGTGCTTATTAACAAAGGTAAAAGCCCAATTAACCTTTGGGGCGAAATTGATATGACTTCAAAAAGAAAAGTAAAGTAATATGGAATTTTTCACAATAGGAGTTTATAACTCTACAGAAAAAGAGTTTTTTGAAAAACTCACAAAAAATCGTATTGATACTTTTTGTGACATCAGACAACGTAGAGGTGTTAGAGGGGCAAAATATTCTTATGTGAATAGTAATAAACTTCAACAAAAATTATATGATTTAGAAATTAAATATGGTTACATACCCGAATTAGCACCAACTACCGAAATACGAGAGCTTCAAAAAGAAATTGACCTCGAAAAAGCTGAATTAAAAAGAGAAAGACATGAATTAGGAAAAGTTTTTATAATTGAATATAAAAATAAAGTGCTAAAAAACTTTGACTTTGAAACCTATCTCGAAAAACTTGAGCAAGTTGGCTCAAGTCGTATAGCCTTTTTCTGTGTTGAGGAATTTCCAGAAGCTTGCCACAGGTCAATTGTAACGGACAAATTGAAAGAAAAATACAATTATCATATAACACATTTGTAAATAAAATTACACATCTAAATATTCAAATTCAAAAAAATGAAAAATATTATTCTAACATTAGCAATCATTACAAAATCAATTTTCGTATTTGCTCAAACCGAAGTAGCCAAGCCTCTTGTAAATTGGCTGACTATTCAGGAAGCCCTCGAAAAAAACAAAACTACACCGAAAAAAATCCTTATCGACTGCTATACAAGTTGGTGCGGCTGGTGCAAGGTAATGGATAAAAACACTTTCTCGAATCCCAATATTGCTGCTTACATAAATCAGAATTTTTATGCTGTAAAATTTAATGCCGAAACCTTTGATACTATTATGTATAAAGAAAAACAATACGTAAATAAAGGAACCGGAAATCGTCCTCCACACGAGTTGGCAATTGAAATACTGAAAGGACAAATGTCGTATCCCACAATAGTTTACATGGACGAAAAATCCGATTTAATAACCGCAGTCCCTGGCTATATGACCCCCGACCAAATTGAGCCTGTATTAATTTTTTTCAGTCAGGATATTTACAAGCAATTACCTTACGACAAATTTAAAGAATATTTTGAACTGACATTTAAAGATTCCGTTAAGCGAGAAGAATTAGTTAAATGGCAATCACTCGAAGAGGTTACGAAATTAATGCAAAAAACACCAAAAAAAGTTATTATAGATTTTTATGCCGATTACAGCCCTCTATCGAAAATAATGCATAAAGCAACATACTCAAATCCAGTAATTTCAAAATATATAAACGATAATTATTATGCTGTAAAAATAGATGCATTAACAAAAGACACTTTAGAATATTTCGGGCAAAAATATATTAACGAAGGCAAAGAACATCCGTTTAATCAATTTGCTGTAACTTTATTACAAGGTAAAATGTCGTTTCCAAGTGTAGTTTATATAAGCGAAGCAAATCAATTAATAAGTGCCGTTCCGGGTTATATGTCGCCAATGGTGCTAGAACCAATTTTAGAGTTTTTCGCAAAAGACATATATAAATCTGAAACTTACGATAATTTTCGTAAAGATTTTAAGACACAATTAACCCCTTAAAATTTTAACCAAATTAGAATCAATAGGATTTAAAATTTAGAATTATCTCTGCTTTTAAAAAAACCGTGATTTTTATACTACAGGTTTTATAATTATTACCGTAACTTTCAAATCATCAATTAAATATGATGTGATTAAAAATTGGAACAAATGCTAAACATTTTTAAATTTAACTGTTTTTTAGCAATTTTACTTTTATTTTCTGTCAATATAAATTCTCAAACTCATTTTAGTAGATTGAAAATTGGAGACAAATTACCAAATTTAACTCTTGTTGATGCCTTTGGAGATACCATTAAAACAGGTGATTTTCTCGGTCATAAAGTTTTAATTACATTTAATCGTTATGTTAACTGTCCGTTATGTAATTTTAGGACACACGAATTGCTTCAATATTACGATTCGTTAAAGAGCTTAGGTTTTATTTTTATATCTGTTTACGAATCAAGTAAAGAGACTCTTACTGAATATACTCTGAAAGAAGACATCCCTTTTATTATGATTCCAAATCCCGATTTATCCCTTTACAATTTATTTAAAGTTCAACGGAGTTGGATTAAAAGTTTCATTGGTTTGTTTCATCAATATGGAGCTAAACACAAGCCCGGAAGAAAATTATTTAAAGGCAATTATACGAGAGATGGGCATATTAATAGAATAGGTGCCGATTTTTTGGTTGATGAAAATGGAATTATTCATATTGCATATTATGGCAAATTTGTAGGCGACCATTATCCTGTGAATGAAATTGTGAAATGGGTAAAGCACTAAATTATATAAACTTATCGTAAAACAAATCTTCCAAAAACCAGCAATTCTGACAACAAAAAAACAGTCATCTGTCAAATCAGATTAATCAGCTTTCCAATTCCACCCTAAAATGAGTAAATAACAGACCATTAATGTATTTTTAAATTTCCAAAAATAAAGTATATCAATATTTTGCAAATTTCTAAATTTGATATAAGTTTGAAAAAATAACTCAGAATAGTATGATTACAAATTTTTATAGCTATAAAGTTAAAATCAGAAACAATCAGTTCGTTGCCGAAGATGGTAGAGTTTTTGAAAATACAGCTTCAATTTCATTTTTTGATGAAAATAAAAAGGAATTAGCCTTTAAGGAGTATGGATACATTGATACTGAGGACATTTTCAAATTAATTGATAATAACGAAGCAATAAATTTGAATAATTGCTATATCGAAAATTTTTCTCTTTCTATTTATCGCAATTCAAGAAATATTGATAAAGATAATATTGTGAAAATTAAAAGTTTAAGTGCTGAAAATTCAATTTTTGAATCAAGTATTTTAAACGATTTTTCTTTTGCAAAAATTGAATCAGAAAATATTTCATTCAAACATTCTCATTTTATAAATGGAGCAGTTGATTTTTCGAACTGTGATTTCGGATATAAAGAAGCAGATTTTAGCTATTGTTTTTTTAATAATGGAAATGTTGATTTTAAAAATTCAACTTTCGGAACTGGTGAAGTAACTTTTAAAAACTCGATTTTTAAAACCGGAATAAAAGATTTTCAATATGTTGACTTTGGCGAAGGAGAAATCATTTTTGTAAATACTGAATTTGGCGACGGCGATGTTTCTTTTATAAATACAAATTTTAATTCAGGTCATGTATCATTTAAAATTGCAAGATTTGGAAATGGAAAAATTGACCTTCATTTTGCAAAATTTGGAAGTGGTGATATTTCTTTTGAAAGAACTGAATTTCAAAACGGAAAAGTAGATTTTAGAAAAGTAGAATTTGGAAGTGGAAAAATAAATTTCAACAGGGCAGTTTTTGGAAGTGGTGAGGTTTCTTTTGAAGGAAGCTCATTATCGAAAGGAAAAATGTCGTTCAAAAAAACCGAATTTGGATCCGGATTTAAAGGTTTTGATTTGTTGGAATTTGAAAATAGTGATTTGCTTTTTGAAGGTATTGACTTTGGCGAAGGCAATGTTTCATTTAATAATTCAAAGATTCATACTCTCTCGTTAAGTTCTTGTCATCTTGATAATTATTTCGATTTTCGATTATCACATTGCAGTTATTTAGATTTATCGGATACAATTGTTCGTGATATTATTGATTTTTTGCCTTACGATTTTGATGTAAAAATTAAACATATAAATCTTAGCGGAATGAGACTAATCGGCAGAATTGATATTGATTGGTTTAAAAATTCTGTTTATGATACAATTTCTACACTTTCGCATACTTCTTTACGAGCTAAAGCAGAGCAATTCAGGATTTTAAAAGAAAATTTCGGTGGAATAGGGCAGTATAATCAGGAAGATTTAGCTTACATTGAATTTAAAAGATACGAACAAAAAGCCGAACTTGATGAAGCACTTAAATCTAACAAAGCAAATGCTTTAATTCACTATCCAATTTATGGTTTTAAGTGGCTGATGTTCGATAAAGTAGGGCTTTATGCAACCTCTCCGGCAAGAGTATTAACAAGCACTATTATAACTTATTTTATTTTTTCGGTTATACATACAATATTGCCTTATGTAATGGAAACTTCAATAAATTGTATTGACCCTGCAACAAGTTTTATTTCAAGATTTTTAAATACAATGTATTATAGTGCAATTACCTTTTTTACAATAGGTTACGGCGATTGTTCTCCCGTTGGATTTCTTCGATTTGTTGCAAGTTTTCAGGGATTTTTTGGCGTGTTTATGATGTCTTATTTTACGGTTGCTTTTGCAAGGAAAATACTACGTTAGTAAACTCTACGCACTTTCCTATTCCGTATCGATACCCAAAGCATCTTTTTTAGCCTTGCAATTCTCTATTGGGCAATTTGCTGCTGGTTCTTTATGCTTCTTGTTGTCTGAAGGATGCCATCCCCAAACAAACAATAAAACAAAAAATCCAATTATATAAGCCACTGTAACAAACCATCCTTTTTTAATCCATAACATTACATTTCGTCCTTCCGGAAATTTATTTGTAAGTGCAACTCCTGCCGATGAACCAAACCAAATCATTGAGCCACCGAATCCCACTGAATATGCCAACATACCCCAATCGTAATGTCCTTGCTCTAAACAAAGTTTTGTCAATGGAATATTATCAAAAACTGCCGATACAAAACCAAGAATAAATGCTGTTACCCAAGAGGCATCAGGCAAGGTTTCTACAGGCATTAATGATGCACACATAACTAAACTCAATAAGAAAATGGTTCCCATTAAAGAACCCGGAATTTCTTTCCAAGGTATTGGACGAAATATAGCACCTAAAATAATTGCAACCCAAACTCCCAATGCAGGTAAATCAAAATAGAAATTCGTTAATATAGCTCCGACCAGTATCATTGCTACAATTAATAATTTTCCAAAATCAACTTTTGCTCCTACAGGAGCATCTTTCTGAATCGGTTGAAACTTATCTTGCTGTTTAGCAGCAAACCAAGCCATAAAAACCAATGCAACACTAGCTGCAATATATCCATGAAAAACTTGCAAAGGGCTTACACCATCAATCCACATCATAGTAGTGGTAGTATCTCCAACTACCGACCCAGCACCACCGGCATTACTTGCCCCTACAATTGCTGCCAAAAATCCTATATGCAAATTCCCCTTAAAAACTACTAATGCAATGGTTCCACCAATTAAAGCAGCAGCAATATTGTCTAAAAATGAAGAGATAATAAACACCATTATCAATAATACAAATGGACCCTTCCAATCATTAGGTAAATATTTAGGAAGAATTTCTGGGATGCCCGATTCTTCAAATATTTTAGCTAAAATTGCAAAACCAATAAGTAATCCGAATAAATTCAATAAAATACTCCATTCGCCTTGTCTGGTATGTTTATCTATAATCTGCTCGAAAAATGGATTTGAACCAATCATGTGTTCAACAAACTGAAATCCACCATCGAAAATAAATTTGTATGACAGAATTACAACTAAGCCTGTAACAGCTACATAAAATGTTTTATGATGAAAAAGTGCTACACCAAGTAATACTAAAGCAAATAATATAAATTCTATTCTAATTCCAAAAAACATTGGTGCAGAAGAATCAATTGTTGCTTCTCCACCGGTAGCACTGGCAAGAAAGGGAAATAATGTAAAAAACAATCCAAGTATTATTATTGGAACATATTTTTTTATAAGATTTAAAAATGTTTTCATATTTTGTTTAAGAATAAATTTGTAACTGCCTCAGATAAAATCACTTATTATGTACTATCATACGAATAAAAATTTAGCAAATGTAAAAAAAAACGGATATACTATACATTTATATCTAAAATATCAACGGTTCAGTAATTAAATATACTGCTTATCCGTTTTGCTCATGTTAAATCTGTTTGTTAATACATTGAATAATAGTAATTAAAGAATAATATGAACCCTTCTTATCATTTAGTTTGCATTAAATTGCTTATTGATTAACAAATAGAATTTTTTACTTTTGCAACAAAATCTTTCAAATAAAAAGGTTCAAAATAAGCTGTGTTTTCAAATTGTTGTTTCAGAAATTTTTGCTCTACAATTTTTGCTAAAAAAATTGCAGAATTTAGAAAGGTTGGATAAAAATGTGCATTTTCATTAGCAATTATTTCTTTGCATTTATTGGCACCGCTTCCAAAAAAAATGATTTTGTGAGTTTTGAAATATTCATCAAATGATTTTGGTTCAATTATTTCTGCTTGAGTTTCTCTTATTATATTGTATTTTAAATCAACAAGTTGATTATATACTTCCATGCGTCTGGCATCAAGCATTGGGCAAAGTAGAATGTTTTCTGATTTAAGGTTTTCAATAAAATCGTTATGAAATTCAGCAAATCCTAAAGCCATTGAATATAGAGTATCAACAGAAATTAATGGAATATCTAACCCGAAACAAATGCCTTTTGCGGCAGAAACTCCAATTCTTAAACCTGTGTAAGAACCTGGTCCTTTGCTAACTGCAACTGCATTAAGATTTTTAATTGTATTTCCACTTTTTTTGAGAATTTCGGAAACAAAAACTGTAATTTGTGAAGCATGAGCTTTTTCTTCATTTACTTCACGAAATGAAATTACTTCACCATCTTTTGAAAGGCTTACAGAACATACACTGGTTGCGGTTTCTATACAGAGAATTAACGACATTTTTATTTACGATTTAGGATTTAGGATTTTTTGACAGGATTAACAGGATTTTACTTAGGTAATAACCATTTAACAATGTAACACTTCGATAAAAACTCAGTGCATCGCAATTTAACCATGAACCTGAAACCTGAAACTTCAAACCTGAAACTTTAAACCTAAGCTCGTTAATCCTTTTCATCAAACAGTTTATCCTTTTCAACTTTCAGAACTTTCATTTTGTCTTTCAATTTTTTAGAAATAAGGCTGTATGGTGCAGTAACAACAGATTCGCCATCTTTAAGACCAGTTAAAATTTCTATATAATTATTATCCTGAATGCTGGTTTTTATTTGTCGCTGATATACGCTATCGTTTTGATATACAAATACTAATTCTTTAATTTCGTCATCATTCGAATTTTTAGTTTTTTCGCCTACTAATTCGATAGAAGTTTTAAGAGTATCAATTCGAGTTGTAACTGCCTGAATAGGAACTGATAATACATTATTATGAGTTTCGGTCTGAATATCAACAGTTGCTGACATTCCAGGTCGAAATGGATAAAACAATTGATTATCTTTTGGAATTAAATGTTGATAAGATTCAGGTAAAATTCTGATTTTAACAACAAAACTTGTAATTTGGTCGGTAGCAACAATTCCATTTGTGCTTGCAGAGTTTGCAACTTCTGTAACTGTACCTTTAAACTTTTGATTCAGATATGCATCAACTTCAATTAGTGCTGTATCTCCGATGTTTACATGAACAATATCGTTTTCGTTAACTTCTACCATAACTTCCATAACATTGAGGTTAGCAATTCGTAAAATTTCGGTTCCGGTCATTTGAATTGTTCCAACAACACGTTCGCCTAACTCGACACTTAATTTTGAAATTGTTCCTCCAATTGGAGCATATATTGCCGTTTTTTGTAGATTTTCATTGGCTTCTTTGAGCGAAGCTTCTGCACTGGTAACAGTAAAATCTGCTGCAACAACGGTTTGTTTTGCGGCTTCTACTTCAGCTTTTGAAACATCGTAAGAAGATTTTGCTGTTTCAAATTCGCTTACGGCAATTGTGTTTTTTTCGTAAAGTTGTTTGCTTCTATTAAATGCTTGTTCGGCTTGAATAAACTGAGCCTCAACTTGAACCTGACGGGCTTTTGAATTTGCCAGATTTGCTTTCGAGGAATTTACAGATGCTTCCATTCTTTCGAGTGCTGATAAATAAATGTCGGGTTTAATTTTAAGTAATAAATCGCCTTTTTTTACTTCATCGCCTTCTTTAAAGTTTAATTCAACAATTTCGCCTGAAACATCGGCACTGATTTTAACTTCGGTTTCGGGTTGAATTTTTCCGTTTGCGGTAATTAATTCAGTAATGTTTCTGTAAGTAACTTGTTCAACTGCAACTTTATGAATAGTATCTTTGCCAAACCAACCTGCACGTTTACCTACAAAAGCCAATATTATAAGCAGAATAGCAGTTATATAGATGTATTTTTTATATTTTTTCATTTTTTTCGACGATATATAATTATTTGCCACAAAAGCACAAAAGCACTAAATTTCTTTAAATTAACAATTTGCCATAAACCTATAAACTATTCAACTCTTCAACTTCAAACCTCAAACTTCTTTTACAGCTTAATCTGATTTCCTCTATAAAAATCAAGTATTTTAGTTTTAAAAATAAAATCATATTTTGCCTGAAGCATATCAGATTTTGATTTTGCAAGGTTATTTTTTGCAATATTATAATCCAAATTACTTACCAAGCCTACATCAAATTTTTGCTGAGTGTAATTGAAAGATTCTTCTATGCTTATTTTAGCTTTTTTTGATGCAAAAAATTTATTTAAAGCAGCATTTGCATCAGCATGAGCCTGTTGTATTTCTTTAAATAATTGTTTACGTGCAAGTTCAAGATTATACTCAGAATTTAATAATGAAATTTTTGCATTTGAAACTCCTGAATTTACATACCAATTATTAAAAATTGGAACCGATAAACCAAAAGTTAAACTTGTGCTTGCATTATCTTTAATTTGGTCGTTGAAGGGATATTTTTCAGTATTATAAATAAACGATGAGCCATAAACCTCTTCGCCACTAGCAGTTTGCCCGATTGTAACTGTTGTTGGCACATATTTCCCGAGCATTCTTGAAGAAGAGTAGCCGGTTCCATAAGAGCCTGTCAATGTTAATTTTGGACTGCGTTTTCCTCGTGCAATTGACAATCCAATTTCTGAACTTCGTACTTTAAATTCGGCACTTTTGATTTGTGGGAGATTTGTTACAGCTTCAGAATAAACCTGATTAACGCTTGGCAAATAAACCTTTTCGTCGGGAGAAGTTATTTCAGGCTTATCTATTTTAAAATCTTCAACAGTATCAAGGTCAAGAATTTGTTTTAGATTTAAATACGACATATTTAATTGATTTTCAGCATTAATTACCTGAAGCTCTTCAGTTGCAAGTTGCGATTCGGCTTCTAATAAATTTCCGTTTGCTAAACTTCCGGCTTCTACCAGTTTTTTTGTTCTTTCGACTTGTTGTGTTGTTATATCTTTTTGTAATAATGCAACTTGGTATATATCTTCGTTATATAGAATTTGTAAAAAAGCTGCTGCAATATTTAATGCAATATCATTTTTGAGCTTTTCAACATCTTGTATTCCTGACAACAAATTAATGTTGTTTTGCCTTATAGTATTAATCGTCTGTAAACCATTGAAAAGAGTTATAGATGAGCTGATTGAAAAATTATTAGATTTAATATTATTATCAGAAAATTCGTAAGTGTAAGGGTCTATCGAACGACCGAATGAATATTGCTGATTTGCATTGGCATTTAAATTAGGTAAAATCTGAAATTTCGATTGATTTAAAATCCCCTTTGAAACTCTTACATTTAAATCTGATTGTTTTATTTGAATATTATTTTCAATTGCGTAGCTAACACACTTTTCGAGAGACCACTTTTCCTGACAATAAACATTTGAAGTAAAAACTGAAACTAAAAAAATAATTACAAGTATTTTTAAAATAGACATTCTTTTTAACTAAGTTTAGATATAAGTTTTGCAAAAATAATGTTTTTAATAAGTAAGACATTAAACTTTAAAAATAAATTAAAACATAAATTCATAATTGGAATAGAAAGTTTGTTAATTATATTTTACTTCAAGATTTATTGGGTGTACGACAAATTGAACATATATTTATTTTTCCCACATATTACGCAAATTTTTGCTGCCTTTGTCAGGTGTTTTCACCTGACAATGTCTTTCATCTGTATATAATTTAGTTAACGGTTCATTATCACGCATTTATAGTTTAAAATATTTTGTCTCGCAAAGCTCACAAAGAACGCAAAGATGAAAGCTCGCAGAGTTAAAAAAACATATATTTTTTTTTCTTTGCGGACATAGCGAACTTTGCGTGAAATCTTTTTTTTAATCATTCTCTTGTGTGTCTTTTTTTAGTCGTGAATGTTTCATGTGTTTATAATTTAGTTAGTTGGTCATTTTCAGAGAGTTTGACGTTTAAAGTTTGTCGTCACGAATACGAGATTACGAAGCAATCTTTTGTAAGTTGGTAGAGATTGCTTCCCCGAAAGTTCGGGGCAAGCTGTGCCTCGCAATGACGGAAATAATCAGTTCCTTTTTTTATTTTGTAAGTAATAAAGAATTATTACTTTTATAACATAAATTTTTAAAACTACTTGTATATGAAACTCTTCACTGCCACTGCTGTTTTGCTGAAAAGCATAATATTGATAACCCTGAATAAATGTTCAAAAATGAAAACTTATCTTTTAGGTTTGATTTTTAGTGTTATGGTTTTGGGGGGAGCTTGTGGGCAGACGTTAGATTGGGCGAAGGGGATTAATGGAGATAATTATCATATTAATAACTCTATTGTAGTGGACTTTTCAGGAAATGTTTATACAACTGGATATTTTCAAGGGACAGTTGACCTAGACCCAAGTGTAAATACTTTCAATTTAACTTCATATGGGAATTATGATATTTTTATATCCAAATTAAATGCTTCTGGAAATTTTGAATGGGCGATACAATTTGGCGGTGCAAATGATGACAGAGGCTCCTCAATTGATTTTGATACTTACGGCAACATTTATTGTGTAGGATATTTCTCTGAAACTGTTGATTTTAACCCAGGGAATGGATTTTATAATTTAACATCGGTTGGCTTTAGTGACATTTTTATTTCCAAACTAGATGCTTTAGGGAATTTTGTTTATGCAAAAGCAATAGGTGGGGCATCTTCGGATGTTGGAAAGTCTATTACTTTGGATGACTATGGCAATGTCTACACTACCGGATATTTCGGAGGAACAGTCGACTTCAATCCTGATTCATTAGTAAATTTTAATTTAATTTCTTCGGGTGGTTATGGTGGAGATATTTTTATTTCCAAATTAGATTCATTAGGAAATTTTGTATGGGCAAAAAAAATGGGTGGAACAAGTTATGATATTGGATACACTATAGCAGTAGATTCTTTTAGTAATGTTTATACATTCAATTATTTTGAGGGAACAGCAGATTTTGATCCAAGTGCTGGTACTTTTAATTTAACCTCTTCAGGTGGTTCTGATTATTGTATTTCTAAATTAGATGTTATGGGTAATTTAAAATGGGCGAAACAACTAGAACTGCCAAGTAATGAACAAGCGGTCAAACTTGCTATTGATGAATTTGGAAATGTTTACACTGTGGGTAATTTTATGGGAACAATTGATTTTGACCCTGGTATAGGAGAACACTTTATGACAGGTACACACCAGAATATATTTATATTAAAATTAGATACAAATGGTAATTTTATTTGGGCTAAAAACATAAAAAGTGATTATTATGAGGTGGTTGGTTCAATCGCTATAGATAAATTTAACAATGTATACACATCAGGACATTTTGAAGGATTAGCAGATTTTGACCCTGGAACTAGTACTTTTAATATGAGTCCTAATGGTTCAGGGGATGCTTTTATAACTAAGTTTAATTCTTTTGGTAATTTTATTTGGGCTATAAGTATGGGAGGATTGGATAATACTTATGGAAAAGCGTTAGATGTTGATATTTCAGGAAATGTATATTTAACTGGTGACCTTGGAAATACTGTCGATTTAGATCCGAGTAATGGTATTTTCATTCTAAATTCAACAAATAGCTATAGTTTATATATTTTAAAACTTAAACAAAAAGGTATCAATGGTTACGTTTTCAATGATTTTAACCAAAACTGCCTAAGAGATTCTTTCGAAATAGGAATCCAAAACCGTTTCGTAACAATAAATCCTGGAAATATCATAGCCCAAACCAACGAATCGGGTATTTGGGTAATAGATTCTTTACAAATAGGAACATACACAGCAACATTAGACACATCAGGCAACTGGTCGCCAACCTGCCCTGTTACACAAACCTTTTCAGTTACAAACCCAAACGAAATTACTTATGTTCCAGATTTTGGATTGGTTTCTACTCAACCTTGTGCAAGTCCTGATGTTTCTGTAAACATGCCTTTTATGCGACCGTGTTTCAGCAATCAAAAGGTTTATGTATATGCTTGTAATCAATATATTGCTACAGGAGCATTAAATTCTGCTTACGCAGATGTTGAGCTTGATTCACTTATTATTCCACAATCGGCAAGTTTGGCTTATACAAGTTTGGGAAATAATATTTATCGTTTTCAGCTTGGAAATTTGAATCCGGGGCAGTGTAAGAATTTTACAATTGATTGTCATGTAAGTTGCGATGCCTTGCTTGGACAAACGCTTTGTGTTGAGGCAAATTTATATCCTGCTGATAGTTGTGTATTTGATACTATTCCAGAGCCTTATCCGGGAGATTTTACTCCATGTACTTTGCCCTGGGATAAATCGAGTTTACAGGTTGAAGGTTATTGCCTTAACGACAGTATTTACTTTGTAATTACAAATACAGGTGATTTTGGTGGTGGCGATATGGATTGCTTTTCGCCTGTTCGCATTTATATTGATGGTGTTTATACAACTCTCGATTCTGTAAAACTTGTTGGAGGTGACAGCATTGTTTATGTTTTTGCCGGAGATGGTCGCACATGGCGATTGGAAGCTGACCAACATCCATTGCATCCCGGAAATTCGCATCCAAATGCAACAGTTGAAACCTGCGGCAATTTATCGAACTGGACACCAGATTTGGTAAATGTTCTACCTCCCAACGA
>MENC01000237.1:14769-16096 GCA_001768155.1 Bacteroidetes bacterium GWA2_30_7 | reverse complement strand
GATTGTTGATATTTATTGCGGAGTTGTTACAGGAAGCTACGACCCGAATGATAAAACAGGTTATCCTACAGGATTGGCTTACTATCATGACATTATGCCAAATCAGCAGTTGCAGTATGTAATTCGTTTTCAGAATACGGGAACTGATACAGCTTTTACTGTTGTAGTTCGAGATACTTTGGATATGGATTTGGATATTTTCTCGGTAGTTCAGGGAGTTGCAAGCCATAATTACAATTTCCAGATGTATGGTCCAAGAGTTTTGGAATGGACTTTTTACAATATTTTATTGCCCGACAGTAATAGTAATGAAGCTGCAAGTCATGGATTTTGCACATTTACAGTGAATCAAAACCACGATTTAGCAAACAATACAAAAATTACAAATTCGGCAGATATTTATTTCGATTATAATGCACCGATAACCACAAACCAAACCTTGCATACTGTAAATGACCAGGTTCAGACTGCTGTTGTAACAAAAGTAATTGCACAGGGAAATAAGGTTGAGGAGGTTTTGATTTATCCAAATCCGGCTGCTAATGAAATTTTTATAGAAATATCGAATATCGAACAACGAATGTCGAATTTAGAAGTAAAAAGAGGGTATAAGGTATATGGTTTAGATGGGAAAAAGGTTTTGGAAGGTAAACTTGAAGGAACAAAAACCCGAATTTCTACTAAGGATTTGGAGAGTGGGGTTTATTTTATTGAGGTGAGTTTGGGGGGCGAGAAGGTTAATGGTAAATTGGTGATAACCAGATAAAACAGACATGCCTAAAAAAGACACACGATTTATCCCGATTTTTCGCATTGGCGTTAACTTAAACCATAATGTCGTTTCTACGAAACTTTAAAGACCATTGAATGAACTTCTTTTCTACCATAATTTCACTTCTACGAAGTTAATTTTCAAAAAGTTCCAGAGGAACGATATTATGGTAAAAAATAAAAAATCAAATATTCCAAAGTTTCGTAGAAACGACATTACTATTTTATTAAAAATTTGAATATAAACAACATCCATTAAAATATATTTGTAAGTTAACGCCAATGCGATTTTATTTCGGGAAATGCCTTTAAAATAAACAATTTATGAGTAAAATCAGCGTCTAATAAAATTATAAACAGATGAATATAAAACTTATAGTTTTCGTTTATAATCAATAAAAGAATATAAAATTCCACTTTTTTCGTCTTTTAAAATATCACTTTCTGATACAATTTCCCATTCGTCGAAATTAATGTCTGAAAAGTATGTATCAGCTTCAAATGTGTGATGAATTTTTGTAAGATAAATTTTATTAGCGAAAGGAAGAAACTGCTT
>MENC01000237.1:0-14731 GCA_001768155.1 Bacteroidetes bacterium GWA2_30_7 | reverse complement strand
TTTTAGGTATTGTAAAATAAGTGGTTTTGCCCATTATTATTTTATGCCCAGAAGTAATTTGTTTAAATCGCCTTAAATCTTCCGACAAATAACATAATAGCTTATTGTTAATTCCTATTGCATTGTGTTCGGCAATTGCTACAATTATTGAAAAATTACTCATTTTGAGCTGTTTAAATTGAAATTTCTCCTTTTATATGCGGATGCGGATTGTAATTTACTAAACTAAAATCGTCAAATTTAAAATCAAAAATATTTTTTATGTCGGGATTAACCAGCATTTTAGGTAAATGTCGGGGTTCACGTGTTAACTGCAATTTACATTGTTCGATATGATTATTATAAATGTGTGCATCGCCAAGTGTATGAACAAATTCCGAAGCTTTTAATCCAACTGCCTGAGCCACCATCATTGTAAAAAGTGCATAACTTGCAATATTAAACGGTACTCCAAGAAAAATATCGGCACTTCGCTGGTATAGCTGACAGCTTAATTTTCCATCAGCAACATAAAACTGAAAAAAAGCATGGCATGGTGGCAAAGCCATTTTGTCTAAATCGCCAACATTCCAGGCACTTACAATATGTCGGCGAGAATCAGGATTCTTTTTTAAGTCGTTTATTACTTGTGAAATCTGGTCAATTTTTCTTCCATCGGATGCTGTCCATGAACGCCATTGAAAACCATAGACGGGTCCTAAATTTCCATCTTTATCTGCCCACTCGTCCCAAATTGAAACATTGTTTTCGTGAAGATAATTTAAGTTTGTTTCGCCTTTCAGAAACCAAAGTAGCTCGTGAATTATCGAACGCAAATGTAATTTTTTTGTAGTAAGCAGAGGAAACCCATCTTGTAAATTAAATCTCATCTGATAGCCAAATACACTAATAGTTCCGGTACCGGTTCGGTCGGTTTTTTTTGTTCCGTTTTTAAGTACGTGGTCGAGGAGGGTAAGGTATTGTTGCATGTTTTAAGAAGATAGAAGTTCGTAGTTTCTGGTTACTTGTTTTAGGTTGTTTCCGTCATTGCGAGGTACGAAGCAATCTGTTTGTAGTTTAGTTTATTAGTTATTTTATATATAATATTTATGTACGTTTTTTTGCCACAAAGTTGAACAAAATTAAAATTCACAAATATTAATTATTACATTTTAAATATTACATAATTTAATGTTTCACATCAAAAGCCATTTTCGGGTCGTGCTTATGCTTAAATAAAAGTGCAAACAAAATAGCAACTACAAGAGAATATGCTGCAAATGCTAGCCAGATATTTTCCCAATCTCTGAAACCATTTTCAAGCATAAAATAGTTTTTTATTATAACTCCACTTGTAAAAGCTCCTATAATAGTTCCAAATCCATTTGTCATCATCATAAACAAGCCTTGTGCACTTGCTCGAATAGAAGAATCGCATTGTGTTTCGACAAATAATGCTCCTGAAATATTGAAAAAATCGAAAGCCATTCCATAAACAATACATGATAAAATAATCATCCATAATCCACCTGCTGGGTCGCCTAATCCAAATAGTCCGAAACGTAAAACCCAAGCAAACATACTGAAAAGCATAACGTTCTTAATTCCAAATCGTTTTAAGAAAAATGGAATTGTTAGAATAAATAATGTTTCAGATATTTGAGAAATCGACATAATTATAGTTGAATATTTTACAACAAAAGAGTCGGTATATTCAGGGAAATGCTTAAATTCATCAAGAAAAACATCGCCATACATATTTGTTAATTGTAAAGATGCTCCAAGCAACATTGAAAAAATAAAAAATAACGCCATTTTATAATTTGCTAATAATTTAAAAGAATCTAATCCAAGCATTTTAATAAAAGATGTATTTCCAACAATTTTTAATTGTGGTGGGCATTTTGGAAGTGTAAATGAATAAATTCCTAAAATAACGGATGCTATTGCTGAAAAATAAAACTGATATTCTGTTGCTTTATTTCCTGTTAAATTAGTAACCCACATTGCAGCAATAAAGCCAATTGTTCCCCAAACTCGTATAGGTGGGAAATCGTTAACTACATCAAAACCACCACGTTTAAGTGCATTGTATCCTATAGTATTTGTTAATGCTATTGTTGGCATATAAAACGACATTGCAAGTAACATAACCCAGAAAAATGTATTTGGGTCGTTAACCATAGGAAAACAAAAAACAGTCATTCCGCCTAAAATATGTACTATTCCATATAATTTTTCGGCATTCATCCATCTGTCTGCAATAATTCCAGTAAGAGTGGGCATAAACATAGATGCTATACCGAGCGTTAGAAATACTGCACCAAATTCTGTACTGTCCCAGCCTTTTGTCCCAAACCAATAATTTGCAAGTGTAATTAACCACGAACCCCAAATAAAAAACTGAAGGAAATTCATAAAAATAAGACGATACTTTATGCTCATATATTTAAAATTTAGAGATTTCTGTACACTGAGGTTCTCGAAGTGTTGGATTTAAAGATTTAAGATTTAACGGAGTTACGAACAATTTAACCATATATCAATTTAACAATTTATTGTTCTTTACTTCTTCTCGAAATTTCATCTCGTATTTCAGATGCTTTTTCATAGTCTTCATCGTTAATCGCCTTATCTAATAAGCCATTTAAGTCAGCAAGATTGTAAGAAGAATATTTAGATGATTTAGGTGTTTTTCTGAAGGGACTTTTTTCTTCTTTTTGTTCATTACCCTCTTCAACATGCTTTTGTTGTTTATCAAAATCAAGTATTATACCTGCTTTATTTAGTATATCCTCAGTAGTGTAAATTGGACACTTAAACCTTAATGCTAAGGCAATTGCATCTGAAGTTCGTGCATCTATTCGAATTAAATTTCCGCGATTCTGAATAACTAATTCAGAAAAAAATATTCCTTCTTCAAGCTTATAAATATTTACTTCTGTGAATTTAATTTCTACGGTTTTGGCGAGACTTACAAACAAATCGTGAGTAAGTGGGCGAGGTGGTTTTAATCCTTCTAATTCAATTGCAATTGCCTGAGCTTCATAACCTCCAATTATAATAGGTAATCGTCTTTCGCCATTTTCCTCAGATAAAAGTAGTGCATAAGCCCCTGATTGTGTTTGACTATAAGTAAGCCCCAAAACATTTAAACTTATTTTATCCATAAAAAATTCTTGGAATCAATATTATAAAATTGTCATAGACAAATATAGTGAAATTGTTTTTAGAATAAAATTAACTAACAAAAACCGTATTTAAAAAATCGTTAAACGGTTTCATTGCTTTAAATATTTCAATTGTTTTTTCAAATGCTGATTTATCGGTATAAAAATCATCTTTAACTTCGTGAATAACTGTAAAATCTTTAAATTTTAAATAGTCGGCTCCTTCAAAATCTTTCGGAAAACCTTTCGGCATAAGCGTAGTTTTTGAGCCTGAAATTGTATTGAAATATTTAATAAAGTTTTTTTCAGAAATAATTTTTAAAAACTCTTCATAATTATAATAAACTTCATCTCTGATATTTTTTAAAACCGGTGGTTGTGGCATATAAATTCCACCACCTAAAAAACAAGAACCCGGTTCAATGTGCATATAATAACCGGCTTTTCCGCTTTTTTTGCCGCCCGAAACAAAAAATGCCCCCATGTTGGTTTTATAGGGTAATTTATCTTTTGAAAATCTTACGTCTTTGTAAATTCTGAAAACGCAATCTTTTGGTTTTAAAATACCTATTTGTGGTTCAAAAATTGAAATTTCGTTTATAAATTCAGAAACAATTTTTTCAAAATCTGACTTTATTTTTTCGTACTGAGGTTTATTTTCTGTAAACCAAAGTTTATCGTTATTTTCTTTTAATCCTTTTAGAAAATCAAAATATTGTTGTGTTATCATATAGTTTGAGGTTTGAGGTTAGTTTTCAGAATCAGTTTTAAATGGTTTTGAATATTTTGGTTTGAGCATTTTCCAAATTATTTTGTCAATTGGTTTTTTGTCGAGCATTGCAAACAAAATTGATGGATTTTTTTGTGAATTAAAATATAAAGCTGTTTTTTTTCGAGTTTCAAATTCTTTGTAAACAGATTTGCTTTCGGCAAGTATTTCGTTAAATTTATTGTGCAATTCACTTTGAGTTTTCTTAACCCAGTTGTAAAATTCGTCAGGAACTTTTGCTAATAGTTCTTCAAATGATTTTCCTTCGGCTAAATATTCCCAAATTGCAACATTTGAAACGCCGGTTATTATACGATGTAATCTAATATATTCCGTAAACTTTATTTTTAATCTAAAGTTATTTTGAAATCGAATTACAAAACCTTCCTTGTTTTCTTCTTCAAGCAGTTTAAGTTGTTGGATATCATTTATCCCGTCGTATTTTTTTACAATCGAAAAGCCAATTTCTTCTATGCTTTCGGCTCCGGTTTCGTTGTCGATTATGGTTATTAATATTATATCGTCGGTTGTACCATAATCAATTACTATTCTGTTTTCGGGATAAATAATTTCAAATAAGTATGTTTTATTCCGGTGTAATTTTGCAAATGTATGGCTATATTTTTTGTGAAGTATGCCGGTTGCATGTTTTGCTTGTTCGCTATCAAAGCACCCTCGAGATGCTATAAAAGGTTTATCATTTATCCAATATAAAATACCTAGTGAACCATCTAGTTTTTCAAAAACATCGAATGGAAGCTGCGGTATATCATTAGGTTGAAGCTCTTCATAATTGAAAAATTTACAAAATGGTTTAGCAATAATATTCATTTCATTGTCTAATATTAAACCACGAGTTTGTAATGTTATTTCGTTCCAAAGTTTATCAAACTGCACTTTTGGTGTATAGTTATAAATAAATAAATCGGCTTCGGGATGTTTTTGCTCGGAAACCAATTTTTCATTTATCATTTCTCGTAATTTTATTTTATCAAATTTCAACTGTGTATATTTTTTTGACAGGATTTACAAGATTTTTATTTGCCACATTTCGACATGCTCACTTCGATAAACTCAGTGCATCGCAATGCACCGCTAAGGCACTAAGGCTCAAATTTAACAATTTAACCATTGAGTTCTTTTTCTTTATGATTTTCTTTTGAAAGGTTTTCTATTTCCTTTGCTTTTAAAATTTGATTTTCTGTGTTTTGTGGCATTTGGATTATATTCAGGTGTATTGCCAAATTCATTAGGAACCTTCAACTTAACAACTTCTTTGCAAATTAATCGTTCAATATCTGCAAACTTTTTTTGGTCATCTTCATTAATTAATGTAATTGCTTGTCCATCGTTTTCGGCTCTGGCTGTACGACCAATTCGGTGAACATAATCTTCGCCATCGTTTGGAACATCAAAATTAATAATTAAGTCAATGTCTTCAATATCAATTCCTCTCGAAAGTATGTCGGTAGCAACTAAAATATTTAATTTGCGATTTTTAAAATCAAGTAAAACCTGTTCTCTTACATTTTGTTCCAAATCGGAATGAATTTCGCTTACTTTTAAATTCGCTCTTTTTAACTCACGAGCTAAATCTTTAACAGTATTTTTCTTGGAACAAAAAACGATTACACTTCTTAATTTTTTTTGAATTAAAATATTCTTTATTAGTGGAATTTTCTGATTGTTGTAAACAACATAAGCTTCCTGAACAATTTTTTCGGGAGGTTTTGAAAGTGCAATATTTATTTCTTTTGGATTGGTTAATATTTTTCGGGCAAGTTCTCTAATTTTATGAGGCATAGTAGCAGAAAACAACAAATTTTGTCGTTTTTTTGGCATAAACGAAATTATTTTCATTATGTCGTCATAAAATCCCATATCAAGCATTCTGTCTGCCTCATCTAATATCAAATATTTTAAATTTGCTGTTTTTACATATCCCATATTCAAATGCGAAATCATTCGTCCGGGAGTACAAATTGCAACGTCAACACCGGCAGATAAAGAATTTTGTTCTTGAGCAAACGAAGCACCATCGCCACCACCATAAACGGCAATCGAGCCCACTTCGGTAAAATAAGCCAATCCTTGCATTTGTTGGTCAATTTGCACAGCAAGTTCTCGTGTTGGAACAATAATCATTGCTTTTATTTGTCCGTCGTCTTTTTCTGCCATTATTTTATTAATAATCGGGAGTAAAAATGCTGCAGTTTTTCCGGTTCCAGTTTGTGCCGAAGCAATTACATCATGTCCTTTTAGTATAAGTGGAATTACCATTTCCTGAATTGGTGTTGCTGTTGTGAAACCAATTGAATCTATCCCATCAAGTATTTTGTTGTCGAGTCCAAATTCTGAAAAATTCATTTAAAGTGAAAAATTAATTTATAAAATTTTATTTAGACACCATCTGTAAATGCCAAAAATGGACACGAATTTCACGAATTATCACGAAAAGTATTGTGTAAACTAGTGAAATTAGTGTCAAAAAAGACTTTTTGGATGGACACTAATTAATTTTGTAAAGATAGATATTAAAAATTCAGTTTAAAATTTGTTTTTTGATAACTATACCGAAGCTTTGGAAATTAATTTAAAACTTGCAATATCTCAAAATTCAAAAAGCAATCTGATTGGCAACAATTAACATTAACTTAATATTACTGTTATACTTTTTTGTTTTCTTTATAAAATAAAATTTACTACGAAACTCCCATGATTAATAATAAACACACAAGAGAATGATTATAGAAGAGAATGACACGAATTGCACGAATTTTCACAGATTTAAAACAACCTTTGGTTGTTTTATCTGTGCTAATTAAAAAAATCTGTGAATCAAATCTGTGTTAATTAGTGTAATCTGTGGCAAAAACAATTTATTAATTATCAAATACATATAAAATTATAAACAGATGAAAAAGAAGAAAACAAGAGTCGGGATTTTAACTGCCGGAGGCGATTGCCCTGGGCTAAATGCAGCAATAAGAGGCGTAGGAAAAACTGCCATTTTACACTATGGTATGGAAGTAGTTGGAATTTCGTCAGGATTTCTGGGATTGATTAATAATGAAGTTGTTAATTTAGACGAACAAACGTTATCCGGTATTCTTTCACAAGGCGGAACTATTCTGGGAACTTCAAGAGAAAAACCATTTAAGGAAGATAATTTTTCGCAGTCAATTAACAAACCCAAATTAATGAAAAAGCACTACGATGAACTTGGTCTTGATTGTTTGGTTTGCATTGGTGGAAATGGAACTCAAAAAACTGCTGCTTTATTGTCAGAAAATGGAATGAATATTATTGGTATTCCAAAAACTATTGACAACGATGTTTGGGGAACGGATATAACTTTCGGCTTCGATTCGGCAGTAAATATTGCTACCGACGCTATTGATAGACTTTATACTACTGCAAATTCTCATAAAAGAATAATGGTTATTGAGGTTATGGGAAATAATGCCGGATGGCTTGCTTTATATTCAGGAATTGCAGGCGGAGGAGATGTTATTTTGATTCCCGAAATTGACTACGATATAAACGTGGTAGCCGACTATCTTGTTAAAAATACTTATAAAAAGAAACATTCATCTATTGTAGTTGTGGCAGAAGGTATAAAAACGCCGGAAGGCAAAAAAAAGAAAAACGCAGCATCGTATATTTCCAAGAAAATAAATGAAATCACAGGTATCGAAACAAGAGAAACAATTCTGGGCTATATACAGCGAGGCGGAAGTCCATCGCCAATGGATAGAGTTCTTGCAACTCAATATGGAGCTTTTGCCGCTCAATTAATTGATGAGAAAAAATTTGGAGTAATGGTTGCAATGAAAAAAGGAAAAATTGAATCAGTTCCACTTATTGAAGTTGGTGGAAAAACCAGAATTATAGATATTAATCATTCATTAATTAAAAAAGCTCGTTATATGGAAACAAGCTTTGGGAATTGATTTAGTGCTTAAATATCAAACCTATACCCCACACCTTTAATTGTTTTAATTATATTTTCGCCTAATTTTTCTCGTAGTTTTCTAATATGTACATCAATTGTGCGGTCGCCTACGATGGTATCGTTTCCCCAAATAATATTAAAAATTTCAGCTCTCTGATAAACTTTGTGGGGGTTCGATGCCAATAAATAAAGCAATTCAAATTCTTTTTTAGGTAAATCAATTGAAACATTATCTTTTGTTACCGAAAATTTATTTTTATCAATAATTAGTTCATTTATAAAGATTTTGTTTTTTACTTCCACTACAACTGTTCTTTTTAATAATGCTTTTATTTTTTCTATTAAAACCCTTATTTTAATTGGTTTTACAATAAAATCATCGGCACCGGATTCAAAACCTGCAATTTGAGTATAATCCTCTCCTCTGGCTGATAACAATGCAACCAATGTATTTTTAAATAACAAATTCTCTTTAATTATTTTACAGGTTTCTATTCCATCCATTTCGGGCATCATAATATCGAGGATAATTAAATCAGGAATTGTTTCAAGAGCAACTTTTAATCCCTCAACTCCATTTAAAGCTGTAAAAGTTTTATAACCTTGCTTATCAAGATTATATTTCAAAAATTCTAAAATATCAGGTTCATCATCTACGATTAATATTTTTTTCGTTTCCATATTTTCAGGCTTCATTTACCGAATTGTCATCAGTTATGTTCTGTTTGTTTTCATCAAAGATACCATGTGTCGGTTTCTCTTTTCGTTTGTTGTGTTTGATAATTGTGCCCTCGTTTATAAAGTAAATACTTTCGGCGATATTAGCTGAATGTCCGGCAATTCTTTCAATTTGGCGTAATATTAAAATTAAATTTGTTGCAACAACAATTACTTCATTTTTTTGCGACATTTCCAATATAATATTATCGAGTATTTTATTACTTTCATCTTTTATATTTCTACATTCTGCAATTATTTCATAAATATTTTCCGAATTATATGCAGTGTAATTTTGAAACGATTTTTGTATAATATTATATGAACTTGTAATAATCTGTTCAATGTTAAATTTTTCAAGTATTTCAGGCTGTTCTCTAACTGCTTCCGATTTATTTACTATGCTTAAAGCGATATCTCCTATTCGCTCAAGATCGTTACCAATTTGAAGCGACGACATTATAAATCTTAAATCTGAGGCAATAGGTTGGTTTAAGGCAAAAATTCTTTGGCAAAGTTTATCAATTTTTACATCCAATTTATCAATTTTGTCTTCTGTTTTAGTAGCTACTTCTTTTTGCAGGGTATCGCCATGAATTAAAATTTGTGTTGCTATAAATGTTTGTTGAATAGCAAGATTGCCCATTTTTACAATTCTCTTTTTTAACTTTTCCAGTTCAAGTTCAAAGTGTGTTTGCATATTTTTAGAATTTAGGATTTTAAGATTTACGATTACTAAGTTTAATATTCTTTGTTCTATTATTCAATTGTTCTATTGTTCTACATGTTTATGTTTTATTTTATTTTACTTTTCTCAACCAAACCTCCCTGTGATGTATTCTTCTGTTTGCTTTTTCTCAGGTTTTGTGAATATTGTTTTTGTTTTATCAAATTCTATTAATTCGCCCATATAAAAAAAGGCTGTAAAATCACTTGTCCTGGAGGCTTGTTGCATATTGTGGGTAACAATTACAATGGTGTAATGTTCTTTTAAATGGTACATTAATTCTTCAATTTTTGATGTTGAAAGAGGGTCGAGTGCACTTGCAGGTTCGTCCATTAAAATTATTTCAGGATTTACTGCTAATGTACGAGCTATACACAATCGTTGCTGTTGTCCGCCAGACAGGCTTAATGCAGAATCTTTAAGGCGGTCTTTTACCTCATCCCATATAGCAGCTTTTTGTAAAGAAGTTTCTACAATTTCGGATAATTGTTTTTTGTTATTAATTCCATTAATTTTTGGACCATAAGCAATATTATCGAAAATAGATTTAGCAAAAGGATTTGACTTTTGAAAAACCATTCCAATTTTTTTCCGCAGTTCAACCACATCAATATTTTTATCGTAAATATTTATATCGTCAACCAATATTTCGCCTTTTATTTTGACATTATCAATGAGGTCGTTCATGCGGTTTAAGGTTCTTAGAAATGTTGATTTACCGCAACCCGAAGGACCAATTAATGCTGTAATTTTTTTATCAGGAATAACCACAGAAATATTGTGTAATGCGGTTTTTGTTCCATAATTTAAAGTTAAATCCTTGACGCTTATTTTTATATCTTTCATATTAAATAATCTTTTTTCGTAATCTTGAACGTAAAATAATTGCTGTAAGGTTTAGTAAAAAGGTCAACATCAAAAGCACCAGCGTAGTTGCAAACTGAATAGGCAATGTTTGTTCTACATTTGACGATTGTGTTGACATTATATAAATATGATAACCCAAATTCATAAACTGGTCGCTTACTGACTCAGGAAGAGTTGCCAAATAATAAGCTGCTCCTGTAAATAATATTGGAGCAACTTCTCCAGCACCTCTACTGATTGCTAAAATTGTTCCTGTTAAAATTCCTGAAACAGAACTCGGTAATACAATTTTTCTAATTGTTTGCCATTTTGTTGCTCCAAGAGCAAGACTGGCTTGTCTTAAATCTTTCGGAACATTTCGCAATGCCTCTTCTACAGATACTATTACTACCGGCAAAGTAAGCAACGACATTGTAAGACTTGCCCATAAAATATTTGGTTGAGCCCATTTTAACTCACCGCCAAGGAAAACATTATCCATTCCCTGACCAACAAATTTTATAAAAAACCCAAGCCCGAAAAGACCAAAAATAATAGACGGAACAACGGCTAATGTTCTTACTGCAAAACGAATTATTTTAGCAAGTATTGATTTTTCACTTGCATACTCTGTTAAATAAATTGCTGTAATTGTTCCAAACGGAACTGCTGCAACCGACATTATAATTACCATAATTGCAGTGCCTATAATTGCTGGTAAAATGCCACCTTTGGTCATTCCATCTGTTGGAAATGACGTTAGAAATTCCCATGAAAAACTTTCTCTGCTGCCATAAATTATTATTCCTGCTATTAATAAAATAATTGAGATAATCAAAATAACAGAAGAGGCTGTAATTCCAATAATGAAAGCTCCTTTTATATCTTTTTTATTTCTCATAATTCTTCTTTTAGCCACACTTCGTCTATCGCTCAGTGCATCGCAAAGTCACAAAGACACAAAGTTTCCTTTAATTTTACATTTTACATTTAAAATTCTACATTTTACATTTCTTTTCTTTCTCTAACAGATTGCTTCGTTCCTCGCAATGACGGAACAACCATAAAACTTCAAACTTCTTAATTATCTTCCTTGAATTTTTCTTATTAATTTCCCTTTTATATAAAATTCCGCTATTGCATTCAGCATAAAAGTAAAAATGAATAATAGCGAACCAATCAGAAAAAGAACACTATAATGAGTATCGCCAAAAACAACTTCTGCCATTTCTGCTCCGATTGTTGCCGATAATGTACGAACACTATCAAATGGATTTGCTGAAATTAAAGCTGCATTCCCTGTAGCCATTAATGCAATCATAGTTTCGCCAAATACTCTTCCTATGCCAAGTAATAAAGCTGCAAATATTCCGGGTGTTGCAGCAGGAAGAATTATAAAAAATGCCGTTTGCCATTTATTTGCTCCAAGAGCAAGACTTGCCTCTGTATAAGATTTTGGCACAGCAGACAGTGCATCTTCAGTTATTGTATAAATTACAGGAATAGCAGCCAAAGCCATTGCTGCACCTCCAATAAAAGCATTTAATCTTGAGCTGTATCCTAACACATCTTGAAAAAAAGTAGCCATTACCATTAATGCAAAAAAACCAATTACAACAGACGGAAAACTTGCAAGTAATTCAATAGCTGGTTTAATTATTTCTCGTAATCGTCGAGAGGCAAATGCAGAAGTAAATAATGCAGCAAGTATAGCAATTGGTGCAGCAATAAGAATGGCAATTATTGTAACTTTAAATGTACCAACTATCAGGGGCCAAAAACCAAATCGGGGATTATCCGAAACCGGATACCAGTCTTTAGTATTAAAAGTTTTCCATGCACCCTGATTATTATTTTCATTTGCAATATTTCGGTTTGGTTCTTCATCATAAAAAGAAATATTTTCTGATTCAGAAGTAATTGTATCAGTTATAACTCCATATTGTTCGGGCTTTAATTCATTACTTTCTGATGTATTAATTTCGCCATAAGTTTCTGGTTTTAACTCAGTATCTCTCGAAGAATAAGATTCTGGTACTAATTGCTCATTATTTACAATGGTTTGAACCGGCGATGCTTTAAATATTGGCAATGTTTCGCGAAACACAAAAAGAAAAATCAGAACAATAACTGCAATTGAAAGAAATGCAACCATTGTAATGATTTTTTCAGCAAAAAATTCAGAGAATCTGAACTTCTTTTTCAGATTCTCTTTTGTGAAACCGCTTTTCGGTTTTGGGCTGCTATATTTTGCAGCAGTATTTTCAATATTTATATTTTCAGATGCCATTTAAAATTATTTAACCGGAAAATATCCAACTTCAGTAACTACTTTCTGACCATCGGCACTTAAAATCCAATCAATATATTCTTTAAGTTTTCCGGTTGGTTTTGAACTAAGATACATATATAAGTATCTTGAGATAGGGTATGCATTATTTGCAATATTTTCTTTTGTGGGCAAATATGCTGTGCTTTTATCATCTTTTTTAACCTTACAATGCTTTACACCTTCGGCATAAGCAGCACCACCGTATCCAATTCCGTATTTATCTTTTTTCACAGCATTAACAATAGCAGCAGTTCCGGGTAGAGTTTGGCAATTTGCTGCATAGTCTCCTTTAACAATATGGTCTTTAAAAAAAACATAAGTTCCTGAACTATTTTCTCTTCCATATAGAATAATACTTTCAGATGGTCCTCCAACTTCTTTCCAATTGGTAATTTTCCCTGAAAATATTCCACTTATTTGTTTTAAAGTAAGTTCATTAATTGGGTTTGAAGCATGAAGAAAAATTGTAATACCATCTTTAGCACAAGGAATTTCAACTCCTAAAGTATTATATCTGGCTTTGAGTTTTTCCATCTCGCTTTGTTTAATTGAACGACTTGAATTTGCTATATCGGTTGAACCATTAATTAAGGCAGCAATCCCCACGCCTGAGCCGCCTCCGGTTACCTGAATTGTAACGTCAGAATTTTTCTTCATATATATTTCTGCCCATTTTTGTGCAAGAATTACCATTGTATCCGAACCTTTAACTGTGATTTTTTGTTGCGACATAAAAGCCATTGTAACTGTTGCAATTATTACTATAATGATTGCAAAATAATTTCCTCTTTTTTTCATAATTTTTATTTTTGTGATTTATATTTCATTAAAATTTAGCCTGTATTCTCAAGCTTAAAGTATTATCTTTAATATCCTTATTTATAGTTGTATTTAATTCATTTGTTGGCATTTCGTAACTTAATGAGATTCTAATATTATCATCAAAGTAGTGTTGCCAGGCAAATGTCAATGTATTATAATATAATTCAGTTTTTGCGTCATCTCCCGAAAGTTTAGTATTTGGGTCGTAGCTGTCGTATTTTGCAACAAACTGATTTTTCCTGCCAATGTTTTTAATTAAGTAAATATAATATCCCGAAAAATCTCTTGTTTTATTTGGCGAAACAACGGTTTTTGTTGTTGAACTTTGACCACTTGTAGTAGTTGTTGTTGTGCCACCGGAGTTTGTAGATGTTGGTGTGCCACCCTTCTGGCTAACAGTTGTTGTAGATGCTGCTAATGAAGCGTTTTGTCCTATTAAATATTCCGCTTTTAAAGACATTCCTCCAAGAAAATCCCAATATATTTGCATTTCAGCTCCAACCCATTTACGAGGCAATAAATCGCCAATTGTAATGCTGTCTAATTTATTTTCACTGTTCAATACATATTTCGATTCTTTCGTTTTTACTGAGCCATAATATCCGTTAGCACCTAAATCAATTCCAATTCCTTGTTTTTGAAACTTTAACGAATATATTGCTCTTGCCATTAGGTCTTTTGCACTATCATTATCTTTAGCATCTTTCCCGTCTTTTCCATTGAAATTACCATTGAACGAAGCAAATTGAAATTTGAAAGGAAAGTTTAAAGGATTGGCTTCGAGCTTAACACCTATTTCTCTTTCTCCCGGATATATAGCTCTGATTACTCTTGAGCGTTCTAATACTTCACGTTGTGTCGATGTATATTCGACTTCATAATTTAAACGATTAAATTGACCAGCCCAAATTGAAAATGTTCTCGTCCACCTGTCATTTATAACTACGTAGGCATCTTTTAATGAAAGACTATTTGTAGAAAAATCGGGTTGTAAAACAAATTTCACTCCGTCTATAGCTTCATAAGTAGCTTTTAATCTTGCTCTGCGTAAATAAAATGTATTGTTTGTGCTTGGCTCCGGAGAAAAATCGTAATAATCGTATTGAGCCTGAATGTATCCTGACAATTTAATTTTTGCAAGTTTTTGCAAATCACTTTCAATGGTTGCGAATCTTTCATCAAAAGCACTTATTTTCATTTTGTGCTCATCTACAACTTCTTTTAAAGAATCAATACTGTTTTGTGAGAATCCATTTAAACCGACAAAAAAACCTAAGATTAGTAACCAATTTTTCATACACTATAAATTTTAGTATTTTACAGTGCAAATATCTGGTTTAAATATTACCTGAATATTTAGAAAAGGTTAAATGTTCAATAACTTTGTGTTAAGTGTATATTAAGAAAAAACTAT
>MENC01000236.1 GCA_001768155.1 Bacteroidetes bacterium GWA2_30_7 | reverse complement strand
TGGCATTACGATCATGTTTTCAAAAGGAATGTAAAAGAAGTATTATCTACTTTGTAGCGTTTTACTTCTGCTCCCTGTAAATTATATAAAACTATTTCTCCTGATTGCTCTCCCTTTGGTAGTTGGTATTGCAGTGTTACTTTACCATTGCTTGGGTTAGGGTACAAGTTGCCAAAACGATTTTCTTGTGCTTGTATTAACTGACCGTTTGCTTCGGCTATGGCTGTGTTTAATGTACCGGGTAGGCTGAATACTTTTGCATGATCATTAGTATAACTCAAAATCATTTTTATACCTTGAGAGGTATTGTAAATCGGCTGTTGCTGTTGTGGAGTATTTACAAGAATTAATGGGACACCCGTATCTGAGAATAATAATACCCCATCTTCATTATAAATACCAATATAGCTTTCATTTGTACCTGCATCAAAATATCCATATAAGAATTCTATTTTCGAATCTAAATTAAATAAATTATCTGAAATATATAAAATATAACCTATTCTGTCCTAAGAAAATCTTGTTAATCTTGTTAATTCCGAAATAAAATCGGGACGACTTGTTCCGATTCATCGGAAAGCTCTGTCTGAATAACAATCAGTGTCAAAAAAACAAAATAGTTTAACCAATATATTCAGCAAGTTCGTCGGGAGTAATAGGAATGCGTTTGTTTCCTAAAATCCTACATCCATTATCTGTTACAAGTAAATCGTCTTCGAGTCTTATTCCACCGAACTTTTTATAATCTTCTACTTTATCGAAATTTATAAATTCTTTATGCAGCCCTTCTCCTTTCCATTTGTCAATTAATGCCGGAATAAAATAAATTCCTGGTTCGTTTGTTATAACAAATCCTGATTTAAGTTTTTTACCAAGCCTCAAATATTCAATGCCAAATTGTTTTGAGCGTTTAACATCGTCACCGTAACCAACAAAATTTTCTCCCAAATCTTCCATATCATGAACATCAATTCCCATCATATGACCAAGTCCATGTGGAAAAAACATTGCATGAGCTCCTGCTTCAACTATATTGTTAATATTTCCTTTCATTAAACCAACGTCAACTAACCCTTGAGCTATAATTTTTGCTACTTCTAAATGAACACTTTGATAAGTTATATCTGGTTTAGTAATACTTGTGGCTTTATTATTTGCTTCGAGAACTATTTCGTAAATATCTTTTTGAGTATGAGTAAATTTACCACCTACAGGAAAAGTTCTTGTATGGTCGGTTGCATAGCCCATTGTTGATTCAAATCCTGCATCACAAAGCAACAAATCAAAAGTTGTGAGAAGATTTTCGTGATTATGGTTATGTAAAATCTCACCATGTTTTGATAAAATTACTGGAAACGAAACTGTTCCACCATGAGATAATGCAATGCCTTCGATTTTTCCGGCTATTTCTCTTTCAAATACTCCGCCAACAGCCATTTTCATAGCTGTTGTATGCATTTCAAAACCAATATCCATAATGCTGTCAATATGTTCAATCTCTTCTTTTCCTTTTATTTCTCTAAGCATTATTACTGCTTTAAGAAGTTCTAAAGACGAATTTTCTTTAACTCTTTGTGTTGCAACATTTACAAGTTCCGAAAGTAAAATTTTATTTTCGGCTCTGTAAGGTGGTAAATAATGAATTTTTCTTCCTTTTTTAATTGCAGAAGTTATGTATTTAATTAGTTCAGAAAAAACATCAGTTTGATTAATTCCTGCTTTTAAAGCATTGTCTTTTAAAGAAGGTAATGAGCCTGTCCATATAATATCTTCTATATCAACATCGTTTCCGAAAATTATATCTTTTCCTTCGTCTAAATCAATTACTCCTGCAAGGTTTGGAATATTTAACCCAAAAAAATACAGAAATGAGCTATCTTGGCGAAAACGGTAAGTATTTGCAGGGTAATTCATTGGCAATTCTGTATTCCCTAAAAACAATAAAATTCCTGAATTAAAACTTCTTTTAAGATTATTTCTTCTATTGATATAAACTTCTTTACTAAACATAAATACAAATTTTAAGTTAACCTGCTAAAAGTAGATAAGTTTAAAGAGAAATCAAAATTGAATTAAAAAATTTTCCTTTATCTACAATTTATTCAATTAAGAAATGTAACTGAATAATTTTATTTTTTTTAAAAATGGTTTATGAAAAATATAAACAATGAAAAAGTATTCTGTTCATCTAACAAAAAAAGTTCCCAATTTTAAATTCATTCCATCAGATATTCTATAAGCATAATATCCTTGATGAAGTTTATTTAAATTAATTATAAAATTTTGTTTAAAAGTTGAATTAAAAATTTTCAGTCCCAACAAATTATAAATCTCAATATTATATTTGCTTTCAGATGGATTTTTAATTGATAATTTAAACAAATTATTTTCCATATCCTGAGAAACTTCTATTGAATTTTTTTCTTGAAATGAAATACTTTCAGATGAAGACTCTATTACTACATAAATACTATCTGAAAAATTACTAAAATCCTCAAAATTTGTTTTTCTGATTCTGAGTTTATAGTATCCAGTATGAGTTGGAATTATTTTAATAGAATTAAGATTTAATGATTGATTGTTTTTATGCCACTCATATTCAGCTGCTTCAGTGTTTGAGACTAATGTATCCCCATTTTTTAAAGCTAATGGTGTGCAAGATGCCTGACCAAAACAACTAAAAGCTCCAACTGAAGTACTGCCTGTATTTGTACTTGATAAATAACCATTATCTACGGTTACAACAATCAGCGTTGCTTTAATAACTCCATAATTAATCAAAGAATCATGTATCTCAAATTCATTAGCACATATAGAACCATAGTTATAAACTTTTGAACCAGCATTTATTATAAAATCATATTGTCCGCATAATTCACCAAGTTCTGAAATAACAATATAATTGTTTTGAGTTGATAAAATTGAATTTCTAACAACAAAATGATTTATTAATATAGTATCGTTTACAACCGGAACTTGTCCATTTTTCCAAATTTCAGGATTAGACCAATCTCCATTACATACGGTTCTTCTTATTGAAGCTGGACAATGAATATTAATAAATGTAAATATTAAAAAAAGAAAAAAATATAATGCTTTCATAAATATTAATTTTTTAAAACAAATTGATTTTAATTTTACAAGCTAAATTATAATATTTTTATTTACAAAACAATTCTCATTTTATTGAAGCAATATACTAAAATGTCTATTGGACTTAATAAAAACTTTAAAATAATATTCTCAACAGTAGATTCTCTGCCTGAGTGAGGTGTTTTCACCTCACAGAATATAAAAATCAGGTGAAAACACATGATTTAGGTTGGCTGATTTCACACCTATTTCTTAAAAGGAATTACATATTTAGCAGTATTAAAATCAACAGGATTGCCTGGTTCGTTATATTGTACACCCAAGAGTTTCTTTTGAGCATGTCTTTGCTTGTATCCACGATTGAGTGAGTAATAAAATATTGAATGATAAATTCCAAGACGCATATTGGGCCAAGCCCTTTTTACCAAAGACCAATTTCCATATACTTCTTTTTGAATCTTGTTTGTTTTTTCAAGAAGTAATTCTGGACTAAAATTTTTCGGTTGTATAATAACTTTTGTTGCATCGTATTTACTCCAGTCATCAGTTAAAATTCTTCCTTCGGAACGCATAAGGTCAAAAACCGGTGTACCTGGGTATGGAGTAACAACACACGACTGAAAAAAAGCCGTTTGTGAAGCATTAATAAAATCTAAACCGACATCGAAAACCTCCTCTGTATCATTATCAAGCCCAAATATAAGAGATGCCATTGTGAGAATTCCATTGTCCCTGAGACGATTAATCGCTGCTTTATTTTGTCTGATTGATTTAAGCGATTTTCGATATTGACTCATCCCCGACTGGGTCATTGATTCAAATCCGATGAGTAATGCCCCGCAACCAGATTTGCTTGCCAACCTTAAAAGTTCTTTATCGCGAGCAAGTCCAATTGAGGCTTGTCCAACCCAGCGCTTGTTTAAAGAGGCAAGTCCGGTAAATAGTTCTTTTGCAAACTTTCGGTCGCCGGAAATATTATCATCAAGAAAAAATAAGAATTTTTGAGGGCATTGTTCGGCTTCTGTCAGAATATTTTTAATGGATTTGTGGCGTTGTTTGGTCCCAAAAAAACGTGAAACTGTACAAAAATCACAATTATAAGGGCAACCTCGAGTGGTTTCTATAGGTGTTACAGAAAATTTGCCAGATTGACAACGTATAAGGTCTCGGCGTGGAATAGGCATATTCTGGAGGTCGGGTAAGTGGTCAAGTTTATAAAACTGTTTTAATTTTTTTGCAGATATATCTTTCAACACCTGTTCCCATAAACCACCTTCTGCTTCGCCTATTACAACTGCATCTCCATAAAGGATAGCTTCTTTTGGTAAACTTGTAGCATGAATTCCTCCGAAAATAACTATTTTATCTCGTTTTCTAAATTCGTTAGCAATTGCATAACCTCGAAGACAGGTTTGCGTCATAATAGTTATTCCTATCACATCATAATCGCCATCAAAATTGAGCTTGTCGCCATATACCTCCTCACAAATTTCGATTTCATGTTCAGGTGGTGTCATCCCTGCAATAAGCGATAAAGTTAGTTGAGGAATTGACATGCTTTTAGGTCGTTGTTCATCAGTCGGGCAGGGAGCAATCAGCAATATTTTCATTCAGAAAAAAATTTAAAACTTATTCATAAAAAAGCGTCTTTCATGTATAATAAAAAAAGTGTTTGAATAATTTTTATCGAAAAAATCCGATGCGGAAACAAACACAGTTTATCAACAGAAATCCAGTTGTAAAGCTAAAAAAACTTCTTTAAAGTACAAATCGAACAAAATTAGTGTTGCTATGAAAACTCTTTGATTGAGAATTTAAAAAATTCATGTAGGTTTAAATAAGTATTTGTATATTTTTACAGCTCAAATTTTCTGAATGAAATTTATAGACCTGAACAAAAAAGCTTGGCAATGGGCATTGTTTTTTACACTTGCATTTATATGGGGTTCTTCTTTTATATTAATGAAAAAAGGACTACAATCATATTCTAATTATCAGGTTGCCGCATTCAGATTATTTTTCACCTTTATATTTTTTATACCATTCACCTTTAAGTATTTTAAACTACTCAATAAAAGCAATTTAAAATCAATTTTAATAACCGGATTTTTTGGTAATGGTATTCCTGCTTTTCTTTTTACTACTGCACAAACTCAAATTAGTAGTTCATTTTCGGGCATTCTTAATTCGTTAACTCCTATTTTTACACTTGTAGTTGGAGTGTTTTTTTATAAAGCTAAATCAAGATGGATTAATGCTTTGGGTTTGTTTATTGGTTTGGTAGGAGCTACTGGTTTGATTTTTAAAGATATTGATTCGTTTCTTGCAGGAAATAATTTGTATGCTTTGTTTGTAGTTTTAGCAACTCTAT
>MENC01000235.1:3773-5867 GCA_001768155.1 Bacteroidetes bacterium GWA2_30_7 | reverse complement strand
TATTTTTGTTTTCATAGTCTTCGATTAAAAGAGCCAAAAGTTTAGCATCCTTTTCTGCTTCACTACCTGCTTTTGAATGAAATAGGCTTTGAAATTTTTTTAATGCTACTTCATACTCTTTTTTGGTTTCTATTATTTTCAAATATTTTGTCATTATTATTTTATATTATTAAAATTTCTTTTTATCATATTCGGTGTGAGTTCCAATAAATGTTATAAATGCCCACTGCAATTTGAAATTAAAATCAACAACAAGCCTGTAATTATTGCCTTTAATATTGAACACTAACAGATTGTTTTTGATACAATCAACTGAATTAAAATACTTTTTTACATCATTAAAGCTTTTCCAATTTGCTTTAGTTGTTATTTTGTACCAAGTTAAAAGTTGCTCTTTGCAATCCTCATGTTTTTCATAAAAATCTCTCAAAGTGCTTCTACTAAAAACTCTCATTCATTAACTTTTTTACAAAGATACAAATAAAGTTATCGAATTGACAACTTTGTGATAAAGTTTATTTTAACTTTAATATTTTTGTTGTAGTTTTATAACTTTGAATACAAAAACCAATTAGATGATGAGAACAATATTATTAATTTTTATATCGGCTTTAATTACATTAACAGCACTTTGCCAAGATGTACTTGATGCTTATTTGAAATTTTCAAATGTTTTCCCTCCTGATGTGTTGATAATCAATAACTGACTATCTAATTTTGGAACATGTTTATTTTTTCTGATTACAGAACTGTTCAAAAGCTTATCAACAAATACTGGTCTTTTGGTAGTATTGAGGCTTAATCTAAAAGAATATAAAACAGGCATCACCGTAAAGAAAAATGAGATTGATGAAAAAAAAATTGTTTATCATCCGCAAATACCTAAGCTAAATTACCGGATTTATCCTTAGATTTTGGGAAAATTATTTTGAATATTTCACTAAGTTATAAGTAGTTATTTAAACTGCTTTCCTTAAATATATTCTAGGAAAGAAGACTCTAAAAACAATTGATTATAATAAACTTATCAAAAAGTAAATTAGTGCTGCAATTCCTGCAGAAACCGGAATTGTTAAAATCCAAGCCCATAATAAGTTTATTGTTACTCCCCATTTAACAGCTCCTACGCCTTTACTTACACCTACGCCAATTATAGAACCAGTTATAGTATGAGTTGTAGAAACCGGAATTTTAAAATGTTCTGTTAAAAAAAGTGTAATTGCTCCACCGGTTTCAGCAGCAACACCTTCTAAGGCAGTAATTTTTGTAATTTTTGTTCCCATTGTTTTTACAATTCTCCATCCTCCAGACATAGTACCAAGTGCAATAGAAGTATAACATGCTAAAGGAACCCATTCTGGTACAGACAAATGTTTTTTACCATTTACTACATCCATAGAAACATGTAACCATGAAGGCACATTGTCCATAGATAACCCACTGGTATTTAAATATACTAAAACGGCTGCACCAATTATACCCATAACTTTCTGTGCATCATTTCCACCATGACCAATACTAAATAATGCAGACGAAACAAGCTGCCCTCGTCTGAATATTTTATCAGCTTTGCTAGGTTTGAATTTACGGAAGCTCCATAGAATGATTATATTAATAAAATATGACATTATCATTCCAATTAAAGGAGCTAAAAAGATGAAGGAAGCGATTTTGGCAATTATCATTAAATTTACCACAGAAATTCCTCCGTGTGCGATTGCAGCTCCAGAAAAACCTCCAATTAGAGTATGTGAAGAGCTGGAAGGAATTCCATAATACCAAGTAAATAAATTCCATAAAATTGCTGCACTAAGACCAGAAAAAATTACCCATAAATTAATTGATTCTGTATTAACAGTTTTTGAAATTGTATCTGCAATATTCAAATCAAATATCAGATATGCAACAAAATTAAAAAATGCTGCCCATAAAACAGCTATAAAAGGTGAAAGCACTTTAGTTGAAACAATTGTTGCAATTGAATTTGCTGCATCGTGAAAGCCATTGATAAAATCAAAAGCTAATGCCATTACAATAATAATAAGTAGTAATGTCATAAATTATGCGTTTTTAACTATTATAGATTTTAAAACA
>MENC01000235.1:3469-3752 GCA_001768155.1 Bacteroidetes bacterium GWA2_30_7 | reverse complement strand
TGGTTTTCAATTTCATTTATTCTTATACAAGCATCCTTAATTTTATATGCTTTCTTTAAATTTCTTAATTCAAAAATAGCAACATGAATTTCTCTGGCAGCCTGAAGAATTAATTCAGATAATTCGATAAATTCATTCCCCAATGATTTTGGTTTATAAAACCTGATTCTTTGGCTTGAACTATTAATAAAATCTATAACATCATCGAGGCTTGAAGCAAGTTTATGAATATCTTCTCTATCAAAAGGTGTAATGAAAGATTTATTTAATTCTTCAAAAATTG
>MENC01000235.1:1049-3337 GCA_001768155.1 Bacteroidetes bacterium GWA2_30_7 | reverse complement strand
CTTCAAATAGTTGAAAAAACTTTTTATCCTTAGGGACTAAAAACTGAAAAAATTTTGTTAAACTCATATTAAAATATTTTTTCACAAATTAAACTTATTCATTTCAATTTTTTTTCAATCCAATGTTATCTTAATATTAAGTTTTCATATTTTATTGAAGAACATATTTTGTGTATTTTTTATAAAAAAAGAGCAATTTTTGAAAAAAAATTAAAAAAAATAAAGTCTTGAGTGTTTTCTGTGCTTGTTTTTTCAAATTATTAATTTATAATTGCAAAAAAATATATTTCATGGAAAAGAAAATCAAGAAAGTAATTAAATATGAGAATTTAACCCCAGAATTAATAAAGGAAATACATAAAAAGTATCCTGGAGGATATGAAGAACATTTAATTAAGGTTAATGGACCATCTCATACATTTTTTTATGCATTTATGCTCGACTTGCCAGATGTAAGTTATTTGATTAAAGTAAATGTTAAAATAGATAATAGTTACGAAGACGAAAGTGATGATTTTTCAAACGAAGAAAGTATTGGTCGCGAAGATGATAATTTTGCTAATACCGATAATGACGATGAGGATAAAGAAAAATTAAAACCAAAGACCATTGAAGAGAACGATGATGATGAGGAGGAGGACGATGCGGATGATGATATTGAAGAAGATGATGATGAAGATGATATTGAAGAAGAAGAAAGTTCTGTCAAAGGAAAAGTAAAATCAAAGCCTAAAACTAAAGAGCTTAAAAAGAAAATAATTCCAAAAAAAGCTAAAAAATAGACGAAAGGGAATGGTTACATTGTTAAATTGTTTGAGGTTTGAAGTTGCTACGAAGTCAAATCCTACGCTTCGAGAGCCTCAGTGTTCATAAATCGTAATTCCTAAATTCCTAAATTGTATTGTTTATTTTGCAGTAATTACAAATTCTGTTCTACGATTTAAAGCTCTATGAGCATCGGAATCGTTTTTAGATACAGGTTTTGTTTCACCTAATCCTCTAAAACTCATACGAGAAGCATCTACTTCCATTAAAACTAAATAATTATAAACAGATTCTGCTCTATCTTTTGATAACTGCATATTAAAATCGTCATCGCCAATATCATCGGTATGTCCTTGTATAATAAACTTAATTGATGGATTTTCTTGTAGAAAATCTATAAAATTATCAAGCACAATTATACTTTCGGGTTTAAGATTAGCCGAGTTAGATTCAAAATATATATTATTTAATTTAATTGTTGTGCCGACCTCAATCTTTTTTACTTCAAAATTTAACTTCGCCGGTATATCAATCCTGACTTCCATTGGTTTAATATCAGCAACAACATCTAAATGAGTCTGAGTTTTTGTTGAAATAGGTTTTATATATTGTGAAGCAAAAGCATAACCTTCTTTTTTAACTGTCAGTACTATATCTTCATCTTTTTTAACTGCAACTGCTATAGCATAATCGCCAGTTTTTTTATCAACAATCCCTTCGGTTACTTTAGCTGTTTTTGTGCTTTTTATAACTATTTTGGCATCTGTAAGAGCATTCCCTTTATCATCAACAAGTTGACCTTTAATAAAAACAACATTTTCGGGTCGGGCTTTTTCGTAAAGCTCAAACGAATAAATGTCCCAGCCTCCTTTTCCACTTAATTTATTTGATGAAAAATATGCTTCGTGTCCATCGGTGCTAACAACAAAACCTAAGTCGTCGTCTTCGGTATTTATCGGAAAACCAATATTTTCGGGTTCGCTCCACTTTCCGAAATCGTCCATTTTTGAAAAATAAATATCGAAACCTCCTAAGCCGAAACGCCCATCCGACGAAAAGTATAGTGTCTGGCTATCGGTGTGTATATAAGGTGATTTATCGTTTCCGGCAGTATTTATTTTATTTCCTAAATTTTCTGCTTTTGACCAATTTCCTTTTTCGTCTTTTATTGTTCTGTATATATCAATTCCGCCATAACCGCCTTCTCTGGCACTTGCAAAATATAATATTTTCCCATCGGGAGAAATTGTTGGTTGACCTTCCCAAGTTGTTGTTCCATTTATATTAATACCCATATTTTGAGGTGCAGCCCATTTTCCGGCTTCATAATTTGAAGAAAACAAATCGCAGTTTTTGTATGGCTGACCAGCTACACGAGTAAACTCACATATCGAAATATAAAGGTTTTTATTATCTATTGTAATCGTAACTCCACCCTGGTCTTTTCCGGCATTAAACGGCGAAGGCATAGCAATTCCATTATCGAAAAGTGTTATTTCTGTTCCGGGTAAACTTAGTAACTT
>MENC01000235.1:0-1043 GCA_001768155.1 Bacteroidetes bacterium GWA2_30_7 | reverse complement strand
AGTAAATTCATCAACATCTCTGGCAGCAATGCTGTTCATATCTTGCTTGAGGTATCTTCGTGTATAAAAAGCCATTTCTCCATCGGGTGAAATTAAAGGCAAAAATTCATCTTTTGCTGATGATACACCTGATAAAGTTTTAGGATTAAATGGAACAGGATGGTTTATTAAAAACTTATATTTTTCAATATTTTTAATAAATTCTTTCGATTCGGCTAACTCGACACTATTTTTATTATTACGGGCAATAAACTCTTTTAAATTGGTCATTGCCAAATCGTTTTTATGATTTATATAGTAATATTTTCCTAAATAATAGTACGATATATAGTCGAAAAATGCCGGACAATATTCAATAACTTTTCCAAAATATATTACAAGGCTTTTTGTTGAGCGTTCTATTTTTCTAAATTCGTTTACATTAGCAGGGGTTTTTAATAGTTTATCGAAACTAATACTTCCTAAAGTAAAATAAGCGTCAACAAATTCGGGTTCAACTTCGGTTGCTTGCAAAAGAATTTGAATTGCATCTTCTTCGTTTGTTTTTAATTTTATAATAGCTTCGTCGTATAGTTTTAAAGCTTTTTTATTTTTTATTGTTTTGCAATCGTCATTTCCACTAATTGCAAACGAATAAAAATTCAGAATTGAGAAAATATTAAGTATTAGAATAAGCCTTTTCAAATTAGGTTAATAGATTATTGTTTTTTTAGTTATAGGATTAGTTAGTTAATGAAATTTTTATATTTAGTTGTTACCGAAATAGCTTGACTATAAACACATAACTTGATTTGATAAACTAAATATTCAATAAAAGCATAATTATATTTGAAATATAAAAACTGAACTTTTGTGTAAGTATTATAATGAAAAGTATTAAATCCCATTTTTCGGTGTCAAATTGAAACTGTTTAATCCAGCTTGTTTTCTAAAGGTGTCGAATTCGACATGTTTAAAATTCGGGTTATTCAAAGTCTCCCATAATCCAATAAATTCCACAGTATTACGATTCCTCATCCAATTGCGAATATGGTCTGTCCCCT
>MENC01000234.1:8905-12568 GCA_001768155.1 Bacteroidetes bacterium GWA2_30_7 | reverse complement strand
CCCACCTACAATTATTATTATTGCAGCAATAATTATGGTTAAACTTTTCTGATTATCTTCAATATATTGTTCGGTTTTCGATAATGCACTTTCAACTGCTTCGATGCTTTCTGGTGTTTCTGATTTACTTTTTGTCATATTTGAAATTATATTTCTAACTTTTTGAAACGCAAATGTAATGGTTTTTAAAAATTTTCCGAAATTTTATTAAAAAACTTTTTATTTATAAATTTTTAGCAACTTATCAGTTTCTAATTTAAAACACAATAGCCACAGATTCACAGATTTAAAACAACCGAAGGTTGTTTTCATCTGAGAAAATTCTAAATAATAGAATATTTTTAATCTGAGAATCTGTGGCATGTATTTGGGTTTTAGTAATTTAAATCAATGATTAGTTACAATTTTTATAACGATTTAAATATTCGTTCCCATCTAATTTTATTTAAAAACGAATCTGATTTATTGATTGATAACCAAATAAATGAGGGCGTTCCGATTATGTGATTTTCGGGCAAAAAACCCCAGCTTCTTGAGTCTTTAGCATTATCTCTATTATCGTCTAAAACGAAATAATAATTATTTTTAATTACATATTTATTGGTTTGTACTTCATTTATATAATATTTAGAGTCTTTTTCGTACAAATCGTTTTTTTCATAAACTTCGATTAAGCGATTATAAATTTCAAAATTATTTTGATTTAAAAAAATTGTATCTCCTTTTTTAGGAATTATTAAAGAGCCAAAATAATCTTTGTTCCACATTACGAATTTGCTTTGTGGAAAAATCAAATCAGAGCCTTCGCCTCTAAGTTCTTTTAGTACTCTTATATATTTTATATTTTTTTGAGTTGAAAGACTATCAGCAAATTTTTTACTTAATGTGATGTCGTAAATACCCTCTTCTGAAATTTCTTGTATGTTTGTAATATCATATTTTTCAATTTGTTCGGGAAGAAAATATTCTTTTTTATTAAGTGTAACACGATAATTAAACTTTAAACAATCAATAGTATCAATTAAGATTTTATTAATAAATACAGTTTTATCGGTAATTTCTAAAGTATCACCAGGTATGGCAACAATTCTTTTAATATATTTTGTTTTTTTATCAATTGGAATGTCGCTTTCTAAAGGATAGTTAAATAATACTAATTCATTCCTATTAATTTTTGAAAAACCCGGAATTCTTAAATATGGTAATGATATTAAATCGCTGTATAAATTTGTAAAAGGAATACTTAAAATTGATATTGGGAGTCTTGAACCATGTTTGATTTTATTGATTGCTACAAAATCTCCGGTTTGTAAAGTTGGTTCTAATAAATTATTTGTAACTGTGTAAGTGTCGAAAATAAATATTCTTAAAACAAGAATAATTAATCCTGCAAATAATAACGCTTTAAACCAATTTTTTATAAAAGAGAGTAATTTCTCTAAAAACATTTTCTTTAAATCAATTTAAACAATCTGTTCCATCTGATTTTATCAAAGAAACTTTTGTTTTTATCAAGCGAAAGCCATATAAATACTGCTTTTCCTACAACATGGTCTTCGGGTACAAATCCCCAAAATCTGGAATCTAATGAATTATGGCGATTATCGCCCATCATCCAATAATAATCCATTTTAAATGTATATTGATTAGTCTGTATTCCATTAATATAGATTGCATTACCATCAACTTTAATAGTATTTTGCTCATATAATTCAATTGCTCTTCGATAAAGTGGCAAATTATCAACAGTTATTTTAAGTGTAGCTCCCTTTTTAGGAATATAAAGAGGTCCGTAATTATCTTCATTCCAAGGAAATCTTGAATCTTGAGGGAAAATATATTCTGAAGGAATTGTATCAGGTTTTTCTATTTTAGTTATAACTTTTACATTTGCAAAATTTTTGATTTTTTCATAATTTTCGGCAGTTAGCGAAAGTTCATATTCCGATGGTCCATAATTTCTAAAATCAGTAATATCAAGTTTTTCGAGCATTTTTGGGTTTATGCGGGTTTGGTCTGTCTTTACATAATAATTGTACTGTAAATTTTCAGGTTTGTCAATTGCTTTTCCATTAATATATACATCACTATGAATAATTTTTAGAGTATCACCGGGCAAACCAATACATCTCTTAATATAATTTTCTTGCTTATCAACCGGTCTTACAACAACATCAAAATTTTTCCAAATATAATCTCTGCCTAATTGACGTAATAAACCATAATAACTTTGGTCTTGATGCTGAATTACAACAGTATCGCCTTCGGGAAAATTAAATACAACACAATCGAAACGCTCAACTTTTCCAAGTCCTGCAATTCGTTTATAGGGCCACTTAATCCACTCCAAATATGCCGGTGTGCTTTCTGTCATTGGTAAAGTATGATGTGCAAATGGGAAGGCAATAGGTGTATTTGGAAGTTTTGGACCATAACTAACCTTGCTTACAAATAAATAATCGCCAACAAGCAACGATTTTTCCATCGAAGAAGTAGGAATTGTAAAAGCTTCGATAAAAAACATTCTTATTAAAGTTGCTGCAACAACTGCAAAAATTAGTGCATCGAACCATTCAACTAAACGGTTTCTTTTTCTTTGTCCACGTTTTTTCCATGGAGTCCAGTTCACTTTTTTAGAAATATAAACATCATAAACAATTGGCGAACCAAGTAATAACCAATAATTACCAATCCAAATAATCCATAAAATAAAAATTACAATTGCAATTGAAAATTTTACGTATTGATTTCTGAAAAAATCTTTAATTTTTGTAAACATTTTTATATTTTTTTTAACCTTCTAACTAACACTGATTTTGCGACAATATTACTTAAAAAAAGTTAATTATTTGAATATAGACTAAGTTTTTAGATTGTTAAAAATATATTCAGGTTATAAAATCTGTCCAAATAAAATGTGTAAAAATCAAAATGTTTATTAAATTTACAACATATACTACATTTTAATAATTATAATTATGGAAAAAGGTTGTAGCTTAATTATCGGATTGTTAGTGATTTTTAATTTGTTTTTTCTTGATAATATTTATTCTCAAATCTCAATCTCAGACGGAGTAACCATAACCGAAAACTTTAGCATTGGTACAGCGACATCGGCTGCTTTACCTGCGGTATGGAAAGCTGATTCAATATCAACTGTTAGAACAGTTGGTTTGTATTCAAATGCAGTAACTTCAACTTGGCGTAGGGGTGGCAATAATATGTCAACAACGGCATCGAATGGTGTTTATAATTATGGTGCGGGTGACGCTACAACTGCAACAGATAGAGCGGTTGGATTTTTATCTTCTGGAACTGCAACAAAAAGTGGAAATTTATATTTAATGCTTAATAATAATGGAGTGTCAAATATTACAGGTTTTACAATTGAATATAATGTAGAAAAATATCGTTATGGACAAAATAATTTTGGTTTTAGCATACAATTATATTATTCATCAGATGGAATTAATTGGACATCGGCTGGAACAGATTTTTTAACAAGTTTTATTCCCGATGCAGATAATACAGGCTTTACAAATGCACCGGGTGTTACAATTCCAGTTTCTGCTCAATTAAATTTATTAATTAATTCCGGAAGCGATATTTATTTAGCTTGGAATTATTCAGTTTCTGGAATCGGTACAACTACAACAAGCGCAC
>MENC01000234.1:8024-8872 GCA_001768155.1 Bacteroidetes bacterium GWA2_30_7 | reverse complement strand
AAGATTAGTAGTTATGAATAATGTTAATGCGTTTACAAATCCTGTAAATGGAACAGAATATACTGCAAATTCAGTTTATGGTGGTTCGGGCGAACAGGTGATTTACAAAGGTTCTGGTAGCACAGTTTCAATCAGTGGATTATCAGCAAATAGTCAATATTATTTTAAGGTTTTTGAAATTAACTGCTATAGCTCAAGTTCAATGTACAATACAATTGATACTGTGGGCAATCCAATTGCTCAGAATTCAGCAGATTATTGTACTACGCCTTTAGTGCAGGCATCAAATATGACTTTTTCTGCATTATCGGCAAATTCAATAAAAGTTAATTTTACCAATGGCGATGCCGATTTCAGAATTGTTGTTGTTAGGCAGGGCTTTTCAGTAACAAGTACACCTGCAAATGGTGTTACTTATATTGCTAATTCATATTTTGGTTTAGGAAACACAATTGCTCCTAACGAATTTGTTGTTTATAAAGGCTCTGGCAGTTCTACTTCGGTTTATGGTTTACAACCAAATACAGTTTATTATTTTGCAGTTTTTGAATACTGTACTTCTTCTGGAAATGGCTCAGAAATTTATTTAACACCGGCATTATCGGGTAGTCAATCAACAACATCGAGTACACCATCATCTTGTTTTGAAATTGAAAGTATATTAGTTGACGCATGTGCAAGAGCATGGAATTTTCCACATATTCCGAGTATTGATTACGAAGAAGGACCAAATGAAATGGTACGTTTTGTTGTTGGAAATAGTTCTGTAAATACAGCAGATATGACAGTGGATTGGCCCAATAATGCATGGCAGGGTATATGTCAGAATGTAACTACTGCTGAAATTG
>MENC01000234.1:7397-7996 GCA_001768155.1 Bacteroidetes bacterium GWA2_30_7 | reverse complement strand
TGAAAGTTGCGGTAAATTACTTGAACCTCCCGGAGGCGTAATTCCTCCAAAATCAAATGTGCTTCTTATAACAAGCTCAGATACACTATTAAACGATACATCTTACTTTGATATTTTAGGAAATACTTTTGAAACATTAACCGATACTTTATACGCAATATTTCAATGCTCTCACCCAAATAACAGAGATGGGCATTTTGGAAATTATGATGATTCATCACAGGTTCGTACATTAAGAATTTCGTTTTCATCTCCTGCAGGATGCTCTGATACAGTTCGATACAATAAAAGTTTATTGGTAAATCAAAATGGAGGATATGGTGGTAGTTCCGATTTAAAAGACGGAGCAAGAGTTGATTATGCATGGGATGGTACAGCTACTTATGGAAATCAAGGCTGTAGAGCTCCATTTGTACCACTTGAAGTTACAACATTTAGTGGTTCAGGAAATAATTCATGTCAATATGACGATATTCAACTTGCAGCATCAATTTCGGGTGCATTTATCGAAGTTTTTTGGACTGGAGGTGCTGGAACTTTTAGTTCGCCAAGTTCAATTAATACTACATATACACCTGATTCGAGTGAAACAGGTATAG
>MENC01000234.1:4003-7240 GCA_001768155.1 Bacteroidetes bacterium GWA2_30_7 | reverse complement strand
AGTATTGATATTGTAGTAAATCCAAATCCAACGGTTTCGCTGGGTAATGATACTGCAATTTGTCAGGGAGAATCATTAACGTTAGATGCCGGAAATGGATTCACTTATAATTGGGTACCAGGGAATTTAACATCTCAAACAATAAATGTAAATTCAGCCGACAATTATTCAGTAACAATTACAGATTCTAATGGTTGTACAGATGTTGATACATTAACTTTAACAATTAATAATAATCCAACACCTTCAATTACAGGAATACTAAGCTATTGTGATGGTTCAAATACTACTTTAGATGCCGGAACTTATAATAGTTATTTATGGTCAAATGCTTCAACTACTCAAACTATAGTTACAACAGCGGTTGACAATCCAATATCTGTAACTGTAACAGATGCAAATGATTGTATTGGAGTATCATCAAACGTAAATCTAACAATTAATTACCCTTCATCCTCAACAACTTCAATTACAGAATGTGAATCTTATACATGGACTGATGGAAATACTTACACTTCAAACGGAAATTATTCTCAAACTCTTGTAAATGCTTTAGGTTGTGATAGTATTGCAAACTTGGATTTAACAATTAATAATGTTACAACATCAACAACTTCAATTACTTCATGCGATTCTTATTTATGGACAGATGGAAATACTTACACTTCAAACGGAAATTATTCTCAAACTCTTATCGGTGCTTTAGGTTGTGATAGTATTGCAAACTTGAGTTTAATAATTAATAATTCTTCAAATTCTACAACTTCAATCACAGCTTGTGATTCTTATATATGGACAGATGGAAATACTTACACTTCGACAGGAAATTATTCTCAAACATTTGTAAATGCTTTAGGTTGTGATAGTATTGCAAACCTGAATTTAACAATAAATTATACTACAACCTCAACAACCACAATCACAGCTTGTGATTCTTTTTTGTGGACAGATGGAAATACTTACACATCATCCGGAAATTATTCGCAAACACTTGTGAATGCTTTAGGTTGCGATAGCATTGCAAACCTGAATTTAACAATAAATTATGCTTCAAACTCAACAACGTCAATCACAGCTTGTGATTCTTATTTATGGACAGATGGAAATACTTACACTTCAAACGGAAATTATTCGCAAACACTTGTGGGTGCTTTAGGTTGTGATAGTATTGCAAATTTGAGTTTAATAATTAATAATTCTTCAAACTCAACAACTTCAATCACAGCTTGTGATTCTTATTTGTGGACAGATGGAAATACTTACACTTCAAACGGAAATTATTCTCAAACACTTGTGGGTGCTTTAGGATGTGATTCGGTAGCTACTTTAATTTTAACCATTAATCCAATTTATAATACAACTGCCTCAGCAGAGATTTGCTTTGGCGACAGCATTTTTCTACAAGATAATTATCAAAAAATAGCTGGAACTTATTACGACACTTTAATTTCGGTAAATGGTTGTGATAGTGTGATTGTTACTACACTCTCAGTTAATGCACTTCCAATTCCATTAATTTCAGGCTCTTTAACTTATTGCACAGGTTTTAGTACAACATTATCAACAGGTATTTATAGTTCTATTTTATGGTCAAACGATTCAACAACACAATCAATAACTGCAACAATTGCAAATAATCCAATATCTGTAACTGTTACAGATTCAAATGGATGTGTTGGAAATTCTGTAAGTGTATCAGTATCCGAAAGTTCAAGTTTAAATCCTACTATTACAGGAGATACTGCATATTGTGCAGGTTCAAATACAACCTTAGATGCTGGTTCATACGCAAGTTATTTATGGTCAAACGATTCAACATCACAAACAATAAATGTAACTGCTGGAACTTATTCAGTTTCGGTTACAGATGCTAATGGATGCAGCGGGGTTTCTCCGAATTTTATTGTTACCGAAAATTTTCTTCCAACACCTTCAATTACAGGAAATCTAAGTTATTGTGAAGGTTCAAATACTACTTTAGATGCCGGTTCATATTCAAATTATTTATGGTCAAATGATTCAACTACTCAAATAATAACTGCAATTGCTGGAAATTATTCAGTAACCGTAACTGATGCAAATAATTGTTCAGCTTCTGATAACGTTACTGTTGTAGAAAATTCAAATCCAACTCCTCCAATAAATGGCTCTTTAACTTATTGCACAGGGTTTAGTACAACTCTTTCAACTGGTTCTTACAGTTCTATATTATGGTCAAACGATTCAACAACACAATCAATAACAGTAACTACCGTTGATAATCCAATTTCGGTAACTGTAACAGATTCAAACGGATGTGTAGGCGATTCATCGGGTATAAATGTTTCAGAAAGTTCAGGTTTAAATCCTACGATTACAGGAAATACAGAATATTGTGCAGGTTCAAATACAACTTTAGATGCTGGAATATTTGCAAATTATAATTGGTCAACTGGAAGCACAACTCAAACAACAACAGCTACTTTAGCAAATAATCCGATTTCTGTTACTGTTAGCGATGGAAATGGATGTTCGGGAGTTTCGGCAAATATAAATTTAACTGAAAATTCTCTTCCAACTCCAACAATTACTGGAGCGCTAAGTTATTGTGCTGGTTCGAATACAACACTTACAGTAGATTTATATGATTCTTATTTATGGTCAACTTTAGAAACATCACAATCAATTGTTGTTACTGCCGGAACTTATATTGTTAATGTAACAGCTGCAAATGGCTGTTCTGATACTACATCAGCTATTGTTACAGAAAACCCATTACCAAACCCAACAATATTAGGTTCATTAACTTATTGTTCAGGAGATAGCACCACACTTTCTACCGAAACATATAATTCATATTTATGGTCACAAGGAAGTACTACTCAGTCTATATATGCAACAATAGCAAATAATCCATTTATTATTGTTTCAGTAACTGATTCAAATGGTTGTGTCGGTGTTTCAAATAGTGTTAGTGTTTCTTTAAGTCCTGATTTAAGCCCTGTAATTTCAGGAACATTGAGTTATTGTGCCGATTCAATCACAACGTTAGATGCAGGTTCGTATTCAAGTTATTTATGGTCGAACAATGCAATAACACAAACAATAAATGTAAGTGCAGGAACATATTCCGTTTCGGTAACTGATGCAAATGGTTGTAATGGATTGTCTTCTACTGTTACTGTAACCGAAAACGCTTTGCCTACGCCTTCAATATCTGGAAATTTAAGCTATTGTGTCGATTCATTTACAGTTTTA
>MENC01000234.1:3697-3950 GCA_001768155.1 Bacteroidetes bacterium GWA2_30_7 | reverse complement strand
AATAATTTTGAATATAATTCAGTTTCAACACCTACAAGCTGCAATGGGAGTGGAGACGGTAAAATTTCAATCACAATAACAGGAACTGAAAAACCTTATAGTTTTTTGTGGAATACAAATCCAGTAAAAACAGATTCAATAATTAATGGTCTTCTTACCGGAAATTATATTGTAACAATTTCTGACAAAAATAATTGTTCAAAAACTGATACAATAACCGTTTTATCATCAGAAAATGCTTGTTTGGAAATAC
>MENC01000234.1:3084-3690 GCA_001768155.1 Bacteroidetes bacterium GWA2_30_7 | reverse complement strand
CTTTACTCCAAATGCAGATAATATAAATGATAAATGGGAAATAAAAAATTCAGAATTATATCCGGAAATTTCGGTTGAAATATTTAATAGATGGGGCGAAATAGTTTTTAAATCAGATGGATATAAAGAGCAATGGGATGGAACATATAATGGAAAAGAAATATCTGTAAGCTCATTTATTTATATAATTAATTTGAACGATGGTTCAGATGTATTAACAGGAATAGTAAGTATTGTTAGATAATTGTTAAATGGTTAAATTGTTGCTAATGCTTTCAAATCCTAAATCGTAAACTTATATTTTTATTTCGTTTTCTTAGAAGCACTAAATTCAAGTTTTATTGAATATTAAATTTGTTTAGCCCAAAAGATACTCATTTTAAAAGCTAAAACTAAAAAGAAATATCAATAAAATTAAAAGAATTTAAACTGTAATCATATGTGATTCAGTGATTTTTTTATTAATTATTAAAGCTATATTAGAAATAATTAATTAAAACAAATAAAATGTTACATTTGTACAAGATTTTTTAGGTAAAGTTGTAGTTAACACTTTTAAGTTTGATTTAGACATTATCTTTAATTTAAGAATATAATTTAATATTT
>MENC01000234.1:1424-3072 GCA_001768155.1 Bacteroidetes bacterium GWA2_30_7 | reverse complement strand
TAATTTAATATTGAGAACTTTTAAAGTGTATTTTAAATATTTAATTAATTGAAAAGTTTAGTAATTGGCGATATAGAGGTTTCAATACCAATTATACAAGGAGGAATGGGAGTTGGGATTTCGTTAGCTGGTCTTGCATCTGCAGTAGCAAATATGGGGGCAATTGGTGTTGTTTCTAGCGTAGGTATAGGTTTAGTTGGTAATAAACCATTTAAAAATTATAGAGAAACAAATATTAATGCTTTACAAGCAGAGCTTAGAAAAGCTCGAAGTTTAACAAAAGGCATTTTAGGAGTTAATATAATGGTTGCTGCAACAAATTTTGCAGATATGGTGCGTGTTTCTATCGAAGAAGGAATGGAAATTATTTTTTCTGGTGCTGGCTTACCATTCGATTTACCTAAATATTTGGATAAAAATGCTAAAACTAAATTAGTTCCAATAATTTCATCTGCCAGAGCGGCAAAAGTATTATGTGAAAAATGGAAAAATTCTTACGATTATTTACCAGATGCTTTTGTTCTTGAAGGTCCAAAAGCCGGAGGTCATCTTGGATTTAAAGCTAATCAAATTGAAGACCCTGATTTTCAATTAGAAGAACTATTGCCTCAAGTTGTAAATGCTGTAAAAGAATTTGAAATAAAATATGATAAAAAAATTCCTGTAATTGCAGCAGGTGGAATTTATACAGGAGAAGATATTCTTAAATTTATTAAAATGGGAGCAAGTGGAGTTCAGATGGGAACACGCTTTGTTACTACTTTTGAGTGCGATGCTTCTGACGAATTTAAACAATTGTATATAAATGCTACTGAGGATGATATAAGAATTATCAAAAGCCCTGTCGGAATGCCGGGCAGGTCAATTAATAATTCATTTCTTGAAAAAGTTGAAAATCACGAAAAAATGCCATTTAATTGTGCATATCATTGTATAATAACTTGTGATTATAAAACTACAGATTATTGTATTGCAAAAGCACTTGTTAATGCTCAAATGGGCGATATGGAAAATGGTTTTGCTTTTGCTGGAAAAAATGCTTCAAGAGTTAACAAAATTATCTCGGTTAGAGAACTTATCGAATCTTTAGTTGAAGAATATAATCAAGCTGAAGAAAATGATAATTAATTTTCATAATTTTTTCAACAATATTAAAAAATATGGTACTCAAAAAGTACCTTTTTTTTTCAATTTAAGAGATAAACTATGGCTTTCTGATTTATAGCAATGGAAATAAGGTTTTTGCCATTTGTTTAGTTTTCAGGTTTTTAAAATTTCAATTTCAAACCACCATTTACAACAAATCCGTCAACCGGTGCATAAATATCTCGAAATGTAGGGTTTGTAATTGTACCGGTATAAATTGTGTCAAACTTTGTTTGCATTGTATTTAATATATTTTCAAAGTTTACAAAAATTGAAAATTTCTCCCAAATTTTTTCAATCATAAAGCCACAAAGCCAATACTCTTTTCCTGTTGTTCCATCGTTTAATTTTTGCGGACTGAAATAATAAGCTTCTAATCCAATTTTTAATTTGTCTTCAATTTCATACATCAAAACATTATTTAATCGGTGTTGAGCAACTAATGGAAAAACTGTTGTAATTCCATTGTAATTTTGATTAACATCTGCTAGTGTATAACCAA
>MENC01000234.1:0-1350 GCA_001768155.1 Bacteroidetes bacterium GWA2_30_7 | reverse complement strand
GGGTTTTATAATTTATATCAAAATTACCACCGATAGATTGTTCGGCTTTTGTTTTTGAAATATCAATGGGCATTACATTTCTAAATTGAATGCGTTCGGCATCTTCTGTAAAAACTGTCGGTGTTTTGTAACCTAAACCACCTCCAAGACGCATTGATAATTTTGGATTAACTTTTAAAAGTGCTGATATTCTTGGCAAAGCAAAAAAGCCGTATTCGTTTTGATAATCACCACGTAAGCCGGTTTCAAGTATAAATTTTTCTGTTGCATTCCATGTGTTCTGAACAAATACCCCAAAAGTTGTGTATTTGTAATCAACTACTTTTGATGTATCAATTTTATTTTGAATGAATTGGTCTGTCCAAAGATTTAAGCCTGCAATCCATTCTGATTTTTCATCTTTTTGATTATAAGTTACTTCACTAAATGAAGATAATTGAACGCCAGAAAATTTGAAAGATGGAATTTTAATTGTTCTGTCATAATAACTCATGCTATTTTTAAAAGATAGCTTCGAATTATCATTTATTTTATGGTCAAGCCCTAATTGTGTACTAAAGCGATTTGTTTTATTTTTTTCAAAGAATGAATGAATGCTGTCGCCTTTATTTTCTATATATTTAATGTCGCCGCCGATGCGGTCTTCAATAGTGCTGTTAATGCCAAAGTTGAGAATTGTTTTATCATTAAAGTAAAAAAATATTTTTGGATTCAAAGTATATCTTGTGTATTTCGGAATTGCAGTAAAGCCAATTTTTGAAGGGTCGTAAGGTGTTCCTAAATTGTAAGAAGCAAAAACAGTTGTTCCTACTTTTTTAAATTTTTGCGAATAAAAACCGCTAACATCTAATCCCAGAGCCGATGTTCCGTTTATCATAAAATTTAGTTCTTTTTTTTCATTTGGAGTTTTAGACACAAGATTTACTAAACCTGCAATAGCACCACCTCCGTAAAGTGTTGATGAAGCTCCTTTAATTACTTCAACTTGTTTTATATCGAGCGGAACAATTTGCAACAAACTTAAACCACCCGAAAATCCTGAATATAAAGGAAATCCATCTTTTAATATCTGAGTATATTTTCCGTCAAGACCTTGTATGCGAATACTCGAATTATATGAGGTTGCTGAAGTTTGTTGTGTTTGAATACCCGTGCTTTCATTCAACATCATTCGAATGTCGCCAGGTTTCATATTGCCTTTTTCTTCAAGTTCTTCTCCCGAAATTGCTTCTAATCTTGTTGGATTATCGTCAATTGTTCTGCTTGAGCGAGTGGTAGTTACAATAACTTCGTCCATTTCTTCGATATCTGGTGCTAATAGAATTTCAATTGGCTCTGTAAGTGATAATG
>MENC01000233.1:3404-10203 GCA_001768155.1 Bacteroidetes bacterium GWA2_30_7 | reverse complement strand
AATTATCGAAAAATATATAGATTTTGAAAATGCTGTTGATTTACTAAACAATACAGAATTTGGCTTACAAGCAGGAGTTTTTACAAATTCAATATCAGAAATGAATTATGCATTTGACAATATTGAATGTGGTGGTGTTTTAATAAATGAGACACCAACATTTAGAGTTGACCACATGCCTTACGGAGGAATAAAAAACTCAGGACTTGGTAGAGAAGGTGTAAAATACGCTATACTTGATATGATGGAAGCAAAAATTTTAGTGAAATAGAAAGAAAGTTTGTTGTTTGTTGTTTGTAGTTTATACTGTTATTATTAAATTGCCACATTGTTAAATTATTAATTGTGTTTAAATTCCTAAATCGTAAATCCTAAATCATAATTCCTAAATCATAAATGGGTTTTGACTATATATTAAATGGATTCATTATTGGACTATCGGTTTCTATTCCTTTAGGTCCAATTGGAATTTTAGTTATTCAAAAAACTTTATGCAATGGGAAAAAAAGCGGCTTTGTAACTGGGCTTGGAGCTGCATTTGCCGATTTTATTTACGCAATAATTGCAAGTCTTGGAATTTCAATTATTATAAATAGTTTAGTTGAATATCATTTATATTTTCAAATAATTGGAGGACTTTTTCTTATATATTTAAGTTATAACGTTTTTTTTTCAAATCCTATTAAGCAATTAAGAAATCCAAAAATCAACAGCAATTTAATAGGAGATTTTTTGTCAACATTTTTTCTAACAATCACAAATCCAATGGCTTTGCTTCTTTTCTTCGGAGTTTTTGCCGGAATTGGTTTTTTAAATGAAAAATTTGATTATTCTTCAATAATTTATATTATACTCGGAGTTAATATCGGTACTGTATTATGGTGGTACACATTAAGTACATTAATAAATCTGTTCCGTTCTAAAATTCAAATTAGAAGGTTAAATTGGATTAATAAAATTTCGGGGGTCGTAATTTTTATATTTGGGCTATTTGCATTAATCAGTATTATATTTTACTAACTCATGTTCTGCAAATACATTTTTTACCGCAGAGATTCGCTGAGGTTTTACGCAGAGAACCGCCGAGAATACATTAATACAGTTTCTGTGTAGCAATAGTTCGGTAAATTTTTATAATGAGCTATTAATTAACAGATTATCAATGTATTATTTTTTATATTATTGTATTGATGCTACTTCGTGGTGCTTCACTGCGTTCGCAATGACGCAACTTGCAAACAACTAGGCACTTCGTCATTGCGAGGAACGAAGCAATCTAAAAAATATACCGAACTATTGGTGTAGGTCATTGCGGTTAATTGTTTTTTTTGTGAAACATCAGCTAATAATTAAATTAATAATCACTAATTTATATTGCTGAAATTTCTAATAGGATAGCCTTATTTGCATGAATAAGTGCCTCTTAGCGAATCTGCCAAATGTTTAATATTATCTTCATAGGTTTTGAGTACCTTTTTCTTATCACAGTATTCATCATACTTTATTGTTGTATCTTTAACTCCATTAGGGAATGTGTATGAACAATTTATACACTTTTTACATGATGAACTTGCTAAATAAAAGAATAATCCAATAATAAAAATTAAAATGTATTTCATTTTCTAATTTTTTGTAAATATATAAAAATTATTTATTTAAAAAGTTTTCGATATCAGATTGTTCTAAGTCATCGAAATGAACTTTCCTTTTAACAATGCCATTATCAACATAATAAATTGATGGTAATATTGGTCCACTTAAATCAAAAAATATTTTATTATTTTCAGCACTTGGTTCTAAAAGTAAATAAGGAAACTTTTTAGAATTTGATTCTTGCCAGAATTCTTCTAAATATTTTTTACTACCACCAAAAATATAATAAATAGGTAATTTTTCGTTGAGTTTATTATTTATTATTGTAATTTTTTTTGCAGCTAATTTACAAAATTTACAACTTAAGCTAAAAAAACAAACAATTTTTTTTCCTTCATCTAGCTTATAATTAATATTGTTATAATTAAAATCGCCTAAAGTTTTAAAGTCTAATGTATAATTAATATTTTTAGTATATATTGTTGAATATTTATTTAGATTAATAACATTTAATATGAATGGTAAAACCATAATTATTAAAATTAATAATGGAATAATAATTTTTTGAAAACGCCAATTAAAGTTTTTTGCTTTAAATAATAAGTAAAAGCTTAAACCGAATAAAATTAAATTCTTTAAAATAGATTCTTTTAAATTAAGTTTTATAAATTCACCAAAGCATCCACAATCAGCATTATCACCATTTTTTATCCAAATATACAACAGATATATAGAAAAAAATATTAATAAACCAGTAGCAATTTTTAGAATTACACGTATTTTAAAATTGAAAATAATAAATATCCCTAATACACATTCAAAACCAATAAACAATCGGGCTAAATATGGTGCTAATGACCAACTTATTAAGCCTGATTCAACTATTGATAGTTCAAATGATTCAATTGGAAATAGTTTTGTTATTGCTGATAAAACAAATACAGAACCTAAAAGGATTCTTAGAACAATAAAGAAAATTCTCATAATATTATAAAAAAAAAAGGACATATAAATGTCCTTTTTTTTAAAATACCAATCTTTTTACTGAAGTTCGCAAGTAGCAGTTGTTGCACCAGAATAACTACCTTCGCACCATGTTTTAGCATCTTTTTTACTTAATTTTGCACCGCTGTTAACAGTTACTGAACCACCAGTCCAAGTACATTTACAATCGTAAGCTTTTTTACAAGATGTAAAAGTAAATGCAACGAAAGCAACTGCTGCTAATGTTAAAGATAATTTTTTCATGTTTGTTTAATTTTAAAATTAAATATTCGTTAATAACTGTGGCAAATATATATATAAAGAACAATATTCAATGCAATATTAATATGTTATATAACATATTAATCATGTGCAACCCACTATATTCCAGTATTTTCCATATCCGTATTTGTACTTATAAGCTGTTTTATAACTTAAAAAAAACTCTTTAATTATAGTGTAATTACTCAGCAGGAACAAATTTAACTAAATTAACTAAAGAATCTAAAATGTTTTGAGTGTTTTTAATAGAAGTGTCAATAACAGACCTCAAAACAGCATAACTATAAGCACCTTCAAAAGATTTAAATTGATTTGAAACCTTCATTTTAATTTTGGCATTTCGAATTGAACTCTCTGATGAATTATTATGCGGAGGAACTTTTAGATAATATAAAAATGTAAGAATTGCATTGTGATTTTTAATAAGTCGTTTTATAAATGCTTGTACTTTTTTGTTTTCATTTGAATAATCTGAGTTTAAAAGTTCATTAAGTTTGATGCGAATATTATTTACTTGTTCACTTTCTGAGATATAATCATTTAACAGGGTGAATTATAAAAAAATAAGGTTTTTATAAATAATTGTGATTAAAAATGCTTATTTGATTAATTTGGAAATATGTCAACTTATTAAGATACAATTTTAGAATATACTATATTTTAACAATTTTAAGGTCTTAAATTTCAAATTTTCTTAATTTCGGGTATATTTGCAGAAAAAAAATTGAAAGCAAACAATAAACCCCTTATACTTGTTACTAACGATGACGGATTTGATGCAAAAGGAATTGAATCGTTAATTGAGGTTAGTCGCGAATTTGGTGAAATTGTTGTAATAGCACCAGATATTAGTCGTTCGGGAATGTCGCATGCAATAACTATCAAAGAACCATTAAGAATTTCCAGAATTTCGGAAAACGATAATCTTACAATTTATTCTACAAACGGCTCACCTGTAGATTGCATAAAACTAGCTATTAATCAGGTGTTACCAAAGCTTCCCGACTTAATTCTTTCAGGTATAAACCATGGTTCAAATTCTTCGATTAGTGTAATATATTCAGGTACAATGGGAGCAGTTATGGAAGGATGTATATATGGTATTCCATCAATAGGTTTTTCAATTTTGGACTATGATAAAAATGCCGATTTTACTGCTTCAAAAATTTATGCACGTTATATAATTCGAAATGTCTTGAATAGTGGATTAAATAAAGGAACATGTTTGAACGTTAACATTCCTAAAGGGCTGTCACATGAGCTTAAAGGAATTAAAGTTTGCAGTCAGGCTAAAGGAATGTGGAAAGAAGAATTTGATAAACGAACAGACCCACATCACTGCGAATATTACTGGCTTACAGGGTCTTTTATAAATCTTGAACCTGAAAATGATGCAACCGACGAATGGGCTTTATCAAATAAATATGTCTCAATTGTACCAACAATTGTTGATTTTACCGATTATAATTCAGTTAATTTATTAAAAAATTTGGAAAATGACCCGAGCCATTTGTAGAAAATCAAATAAACAAATAATAAACAGATAAAAATTTAGACAGGATTACAGGATTAACACGAATAATAAACTAAAACCTTTAAATCTTGTAAATCCTGTCAGAAAAAATTATATACAATGAAATACTCTTTAAATAATGTTTTTTTAGGTTTAATAATAGGATTATTAATTCCTGTTATTGCTTTATTTATATTTTTTTTAAGTACAAATAATAATTTAAGTTTTTTAGAATATCTAAAATATTTAATAAGTATGAATGTTGTAACACAGCTTGTTAGTCTTTGTGTTGTTCCAAACTTACTTTTGTTTTTTATTTTTATTTGGACTAATAAATTATATTCTGCCAGAGGAGTTTTATTTTCAACAATTATCTATACGATAATAGTTTTCATTATTAAGTTTACAATATAATTATCCTTTATAATGAAATATAACAAATGAAATATTACATTATTGCAGGTGAAGCATCTGGCGATTTACACGCATCTAATTTGGTTGCCGAACTAAAAAAGCTTGACAATAATGTTGCATTAAGAGGTTGGGGTGGCGACCTAATGATAACGCAAGGTGTAAATGTAATTAAACACATTAAAAATCTTGCTTTTATGGGTTTAGCCGATGTTATTAAAAACTTGGGAACAATTCTTAAAAACTTCAAGTTTTGCAAAGCAGATATATTAAGTTATAATCCAGATGTATTAATTTTGGTTGACTATCCGGGCTTTAATCTTCGAATTGCTAAATTTGCTTCTCAAAACGGAATAAAGGTTTTTTATTATATTTCACCAACAGTTTGGGCTTGGCATAAATCACGTATTTCGCAAATTAAAAAATACGTTTCACGACTTTTTGTTATCCTGCCTTTTGAAAAAGATTTTTATAAAAAACATAATTACGAAGTTGACTATGCCGGAAATCCTTTACTCGACGAGTATCAGCATTTTATAACTCTTAATGTTGAAAATACTTTCAAAACAGATAACAACCTTTCGGATAAACCAATAATTGCAATATTACCCGGAAGCAGAAAGCAAGAAGTTAAAATAATGCTTCCCGAAATGATTAAATTGATAAAGCTTTATCCAGAATATCAGTTTGTTATAGCAGGAGTAAATTCGTTAGGAAAAGATTTTTATTCAAATTATATTAAAGAAAACGAAATAAAACTAATTTTTGGACAAACTTATAATTTGCTTAAAAATTCTTATGCAGCAATTGTAACTTCAGGTACTGCAACATTAGAAACTGCAATTTTTAATATTCCGCAAGTTGTGTGTTATAAAACAAGTCCTTTAACGTTTTATGTTGCAAGGTTGTTTGTTAATGTTAAATATCTGGCACTCATAAATTTAATTTTAAACAAACTAGCTGTAAAAGAATTAATTCAAACCAATTTTACATTTAAAAATTTAAAAGAAGAATTTCAAAAAATTACTAAAAGTGAAAATTACAGAGCCGAATTATTTGAAAATTATAAATTGCTTTCAGAAGAATTAGGAGGGAGTGGAGCATCAAAAAGAACAGCAGAATTGATGTATAAATATTTAACTCAAAAATGAGAATTTAGGATTATAAAATTTAGGATTTAGGAATTAATTGTTAAATGGTTACATTGCTAAATTGTTTTTTTCTATATGATTTTTTCTATGTAACTATGTGGTGAAGAAACAAATAAAAGATTCAGATTAAGAAAGCGAAAACGAGGCAGAACATGAACAACAAATATCGAACAAACGTTTATAACAAAAATATAATCGCATGAAATTTATAATAATATTAATTTTATTTTCTTCAATTTCTGCATTTTCACAGAAAATCGACATTGCTTTATATTTCGACCAATCAATTAATTCTGTTGTATTTAGTTCAGTAACTGGAAGCTATGATATTATTGCAGACAGTAACAATATTAAAATTGGCAAAAGTGATGTTTTAATGTTAATCTGCAAAAACGACTCGGTTTTAATTAAATCACTTTCAGATACTATCGGATTATTTTATAATGTAGAAATTAACGGAATCGACAAAGACAATGTTTTTAAATTGAAACCGGCAGAACTTTCTTTAGAATCAAGAACTTATGACGATAATTTGAAAATTGCTTCGAGATTTAGAAAATTATTATTAGTAAATAATGTAAATATTGAAAAATATCTTTCTGGTGTTGTGGAAGCAGAAGGCGGACCAAAATCGCCAATTGAATATTATAAATCGCAAGCAGTAATTTGCCGTACATACACTTATCAAAACATTGAAAGACATACATTTGAAGGATTTAATCTTTGCGATGGAGTACATTGTCAGGCGTATAAAGGAAAGTCGATTCAAAACACAGAAATTATTACAGCTACCTTTGAAACAGCTGGTAAGGTAATTACTGATACTGCAAAAGCTTTAATTACAGCAACATTTCATTCTAATTGT